>JAFGNG010000108.1 GCA_016927125.1 Planctomycetota bacterium
CCGGGGTTCGCGATGGTCTGGACCTGGCTGCCTATCCCCGGGCGATTCTGGCAACATAAGTAAGATATTTTATTTTGAAACCCAATTAAATAAGGGCATGATCAAATGGAACAGAAAATTAAAAAAATCCTACAGGAGGTTGCCACGGGTAGCCTCAAGGTTGAGGAGGCAATCCAGCAACTGCAAAAAGAAAGCCTAACCAACCTTGAGTTCGCAAGAATTGATCACGACCGCGCCGTGCGCTGCGGCACACCCGAAGTAGTTTTTGGCCCAGGCAAGACGCCGGAAGCTATCTGCGAGATTATGCAGATTATTTTGGAAAAGCACGGGTATGCCCTGGCAACCCGCTTGTCGCCGGAAGCGGCCGCAATGCTGCAGGCAGAATGGCCGGATTGTGATTATAATGAGCCTGCCCGGACGGTCCTGCTGGGGACACCCCCGATCTCACATGATGATTCCCAAGCGGTTTGGGTGATTGCCGCTGGCACCAGCGATCTGCCGGTGGCGGAAGAGGCCTGCGTGAGCGTCAGTTACGCCGGGTATCCGGTGGAACGCCTGTATGACGTCGGGGTAGCCGGAATTCACCGGGTTTTACAACACCAGGACAGGCTGGCTACCGCAGGGGCAATTATTGTAGTAGCCGGGATGGAGGGGGCCTTACCCAGTGTAGTCGGGGGGCTGGTCAGCGCGCCGATAATAGCAGTACCGACCAGTATTGGCTATGGCGCTTCCTTCGGAGGAATAGCTGCGCTTCTGGGGATGTTAAACTCTTGCGCCTCGGGGGTTACTGTGGTAAATATAGACAATGGTTTCGGAGCCGGAGCCGCGGCCTCGCGGATTCTCTCCCGGCAGCAGAATTTTAAGAAAAAGGAATAGCATATGGGCAACCCCAAACTCCCGCCTCTACCAGAGCGGCCGGAAGACGCGCACAAGGGCATCTGCGGACGGGTGCTGGTGATAGCAGGCTCCCTGGGCATGACCGGGGCCGGGGCACTCGCCTCAGAGGCGGCCTTGCGCTCCGGCGCGGGGTTGGTTACCTGGGCTATTCCTGAATGCATTGCGCAGACCGCGGAGATTAAGTGCACCGAAGTTATAACCTGGCCCATTCCCTGTTCAGAGTCAGGGCACCCTAGCCTGGAAAGCCGGGAACTGTTGGACGAAGCCAGTATGGAGGTTGATGCCGTTATCCTGGGACCGGGATTGCCCGCGGTAGGGGAAACCGGCGAGTTGATGCGGCTCTTGATCGCCGAAATCCACGCGCCGCTGGTGCTGGATGCCGGGGCTTTGTCCGCGCTGGAAGGTGATCTGGGGCCGTTAATGAAACGGCGCAGGCCCACGGTGTTGACTCCCCACCCCGGGGAGCTTGCCCGGATGACCGGTAAACGCATTGATGAAATCCAAGCCGCTCGCGGCGCGATTGCTATGGAATTCGCCAAATCAACCGGAACCATAACTTTGCTGAAGGGAGCCGGTACCGTAATCACTGACGGGGAACAGGTAGCCATTAACAAAACCGGTAACCCTGGGATGGCCACTGCGGGCAGCGGTGATGTCCTGGCCGGGGTGATAGCCGCGTTTCTCGGGCAAAAGGTAGAGCCTTTTGATGCCGCGGTCCTCGCCGCGCACCTGCATGGCCTGGCCGGTGATATTGCGGTAAAAACTACCGGTGTTCACAGCTTAATTGCGGGCGATATTCTAAAGGCTATACCAGCCGCTTTTTTACAGTACCAAAAGACGGATTGAGCTATAGCCTTACGCAAAGAGTTATCTGCCTTAATTAACCTCTCGCAGACAAAACCAATAATATCATACTTATGACTGGATAATAAAATGATTAACAAGCTATGTCTTCCCGACCTGGGTGAAAAAATCGATCAAGCTGTAATTTTAAAATGGCTGAAAGAAACCGGCGCGGAAGTAACCGCGGGCGAAGCGATTCTGGAAGTTACCGTGGACAAGGTTACTTATGAAGTTGAAAGTCCTTTTGCCGGCACCCTTAGCCAAATCTGCGCACAGGAAGGGGATCTTGTGCCAAGCGGGGCAGTGCTTGGGGTAATTGGGGATCCGGAGGATGAAATCCCGGAGGTCATCCGCCTGATTAAATATCCCCGGGCGACCACGGATTCGCCCCTCCGCTTTCAGCCATTGCGCGATCAGCCCCACGGAGAGATAGAGATGGTTGAACTTAGTGCCATGCGCACTGTAGTAGCCGATCGAATGCTGAGAAGCAAGAACCAGGCCCCGCATTTTTATCTGCAAGCCAAGGTAGACATGGGTGCGTGCATCGCGTTGCGCCAGAAGATAAAGAAAGAAGAAAAATGGCGTTTTTCATACAACAACATGATTATCAAGGCATGCGGCCTGGCCTTAAGCAAACATCCCCAGGTTGCCGCGCTCTACTGTGATGGAAAATATATCATGCGCGAACACATGAATGTCGGGGTTGTGGTTGCGCTTCCGCCTGACGGCTTGGTTATCCCGGTAGTCCGGGATGTAGATAAACTTCCAGCCAAAGAGCTGTGTAAACAAACCCGGGAGTTGATTGAAAAGGCGAATAGTAACCGCTTGCTCCCGGAGGACTTCACCGGAGGGGTGCTCTCTGTTTCCAATCTTGGCGGTATGGGAGTAGATTTCTTTACCGCGATTATCAATCCCGGAGAATCAGCGATTCTGGCGGTTGGTGACATTGTCGAGACCCCGGTAGTCATAAAGGGTGAATTAACCATACGTCCGATAATGAATATTACCCTCTCCAGCGATCATCGCACTGTGGATGGTCTCCTTTCCGCGCATTTCTGCACTACAGTGAAAAAAATCCTTGAACATCCTGAATTAATGCTGAAAGAAGGCTAATCAATAAGGCAAATAAGTAATAGGTTTTAAAGAATTTAATAATTTAATGGTTTTGCCAAATTAGATTAGTATGATTAGGTATTGAAATTGTGTACCGTTTGACCTGATCATTTTGCATTGATTTAGGGAAAACGCAATGCGACCACGTGTTGTGACCATACCTTCTGCGGCCGATGATAAGGCTGCCACCCTTCAGGCAGCGGTAGAACTGGAGACTGAACCTGATAATATCAGGGTGAAGGAAGTCAGCGGCGGTCAATTCCGGGCGCAGATTTTAAACGCAGACGCTGATCTGGATATTGAAATCTCACCTGACTGGATGTCAGCGACAATTATCGGTTATGCCCCGCAAGTTGGCGAAGGCAAGCCGCTCAGCAATAATCTCATAACAAGAATCCTGCGTGATAACGGCATTCTCTTCGGAATCGACGAGGAGGCGTGCGCGGAATTGATTAAAAAGGTTGATGCCAGCGGTAAGATTGAAGGGATTGTCATTGCCAAGGGCAAAGAGCCGGTACCGCCGAAGAACGCGAAATTAGAGCCTGAGGGTGATCTCAGGTACCCGGTTTTTCCAATGATGACCATCTGCAATAAGGTTGCCGCTACCGAAGGGGTTCCGGGAGAAAATATTAAGAGTGAGGAAGTTGCTATTCCCGGAGCGGCCAGCCAGGGCAAGGACTTAGTAATTGAGGCCATCGAGGGCGTCGAGATCAGTGATGATGAAATCTCCGCAATCGCAACGACTTACGGCCTTGCCAAGATCGTTGCCGGGCGCGTCTCAGTTGAACCTTTACTTGATATATCCGAAAATAATATGACCTTAACGACAACTCTTTTTCTCCATGATTCCCAAGGGGAAGACATTACTATAGAGCGAATGCAGGAAGTCTTAAAAAGTTTAGAATTGGTCCATGGCTTTGATGAAGAAGTTTTCAAGCAAACCCGGCAGACGCTCCTGGAAGAAAGCGTTAAGACCAACGAAGAAGAAGATGGAGAAGACCAGCCGGTGCCTTCTGTGGAAGGTGTGGTCCTGATGCGGGGTGAGCCGGAAAAGGATGGTGATGATGCCAGGCTGGAGCTTTTTTACGAAAAAGACGGGGGCGCTCCGAAAGACGAAAATGCCAGGGTTGACCTTCGGGAATTTAATTCCATGCGCAATGTCAAGACCGGCCAGAAATTAGCCAGTTACATCCCCGCCCAGGTCGGCGTACCTGGTAAGACCCTGAAGGGCGAACCCATCCCTGCCAAAGATGGCAAGGAAACGGAATTCCATGCCGGGGAAAACGTGAATGTCTCTGATGACGGAACCGAGTTCACCTCTGCCATAGACGGCGTCATCGTTTTTGCCCGCAACATCCTGTCCGTCACCGATGTCGTGGAGATTAAGGGCAATGTAGATTACTCCAGCGGCAATGTCCATATCGACAAGGGTTCGGTTAATATCCAAGGCAGTATCCTGTCGGAATTTATGGTGGAAAGCCCGGGCACTATCCTGGTTGGGGAGGGTATAGAATCCGCCATCGTTATCGCCGGTGGAGATGTCGAGGTCAAGCGCGGCATTATGATGCAAGACAAGGGTAAGATCACTGCGTGCGGCAGCGTCATCGCCCATTTTGCCAATAATGCCATTATTGAAACGGAGGGAGACGTACAAATTGACAATGAAATCTCCAATTGCAAGATCAAGGCGGAGGGCAAGGTCATAGCCTTGAATGGCAAGGGTGTAATTATGGGGGGGACGATCCAGGCTGGCAAGGGAATCGAAGCCCATGAACTGGGCTCGGCAATGGGTGTCAAAACCCAAATCATTATCGACGTATCTTCACCGGAGCATGATAACCTGGTAAGAGAGAAATTGGCGACTCTCGAAGTCATCAGTAAAATTCGCCGAACCATCGGCAACGAGCCTCCCAAGGTTATTTTAGAGCGGACTCCCCTGGCCAAACGCAAGATCATGCTGGAACTGATCAAAGCCCAGATGGGGCATTTGGAAAAGGTACAGAAAATCGATCAAGAGCTGGAAAAAATGGCACAGGAAAGGAAAGCCTCCGCCAAGGCAGTGGTGAATGTTTATAAAACTATTCATCCCGGGGTTTCCATAACTATCGCCGGAGTCCATATGCAAACCAAAAAAGCCTTGGGAAGATGCTGTTTGAAGTATGATCTCAGCACGGATGAGATCCGGATACTGCCCCTAGCGGAGGAAACCTCCGAAAAAACTGCTTAACTAAAACCATTCTGCCACTCTGCCTGTTTTTTCTGTATTTTCAATTAACCCGCGCTATACTTTCCCATTATGCGGATAGCATGCGTAGTAGAACATTATCCCCAAGCAAGCGAACTGTTTATCCAGCGCGAAGTCGAATGCCTGCGCGGACTGGGTCATGAAGTCTTGCTCTGGCCACTCGTAAAAACAGCCACGCCCCTCTGGTTGGGTGCCCACAAGGAATCTTCCTTTATTTCTACAGGTAATTACTTAATTCCGGCACTACAGAATATGGGTAAGCATCCGCTTCTTGCCCTCCGCTATGGTTCCAGGGTTGCGAAGGCAGCCGGAGAGATTGCGCCCCCAGAGTTGGTATATGCGCACTTTGCCTCGATCACCGCGTTCTGTGCCAGCGCCCTAGCTAGGCTATGGAAGGTTCCGCTGGTGGTTTCCGGGCATGCCAGGGATCTCTTTGTGCCTTGGCAACCCGGCATTACAGCGGCAAAAACAGCCGACCAGGTCATTGTCTGTTCAGAAGTTGCTTTAATTAAAGCCAAGGAGTTATTTCCTGGGATGGCTGGCAGGATTCAACTAATCCACCATGGCTTGCCAGAGTCTGCCTTTGTCAGCTCAAGAGGTGGTAATAAACCAGATATGATCCTAGCGGCTGGGCGGTTGGTTCCAAAGAAGGGTTTTAACCTCCTGCTGGAAGCTATCGCCATTCTGAAGAATAGAGGCAAAGAGCTTTGCCTCCGCCTTGCCGGGGAGGGGCCAATGCGCGAGCACCTCCATAACCTGGTTAAACATCTCAGCATCCAGGACCGGGTGGAGTTTCTCGGAATGCTTACTCAACAAGACCTCCAAAAAGAGATACAGCAAGCTGCTATATTCTGCGCGCCTGCAGTCATGGCCCCGGACAATGACCAGGATGGCATTCCCAATGTAATTCTGGAAGCTATGGCTGCGGGGCTGCCGGTAATGGCCTGCGACGCCGGGGGCATCTCGGAAATAGTAAAAGATGGTGTAACCGGAAGGCTGGTTGCATCGGGCAGCAAGGAACTCCTTGCGGAAGCCCTTGCAGCCTCCCTGCCGATCAACGACACCACAATCTCCATGGCAAAGCATGCCCGGGAATTTATACAACAGAATTTCTCTTTGCGAAATAATGTCGAAAAATTGGCGCAAACTCTTGCAAAGTGGGCTCAGTAATCCCAAGCATGGTTAAGAATTGATAAAATCCCTAACCTCGCGAGTATCCCATGCTGGTGAAAAAAACCGATATTCTCGTAATTGGTGCCGGTCCTGCCGGCAGTACCGTTGCCCGGATTCTGTCGGATACCGGCCGGGAAGTCTGCCTGATTGACAAGGCAGCTTTTCCCCGGCATAAAACCTGCGGGGGAGGGGTGCCGCCGCGCACCCGTGCTCTTCTGGGGATTGATTACCGCCACCTCGTCAAAAGCACGGTGGACAGCATAACTCTCCTCGGGGGTTGGCGGGGAAGGCTGGAAATCTCTGATTCCAAAATGGCTGAGATCGTTGATCGCAGCGAATTCGATAATTATCTGGTTGAAAAAGCGATAGCGGCGGGAACACGATTCGAGGAGGAAGCCAGTCTTGAAGCGATACAATATGAAAACCAACATTGGATAGTCGAAACTAAACGGGGAGAAATAAAGGCAAAACACATCTGTGTCGCTGATGGCGCGAGAAGCAAAACGGCCCGCCTACTGGGAGAACCTTGCCCACCGCTGGGGTTTGCACTGGAAGGATATTTGCCCAGGGACGCGGTTAACTCTAAACCGGACAGCAATACTGCGTTCTTCGAATTTACCTGCATTAAAAATGGCTATGGGTGGGCTTTCCCCCGGGGGGAGGAGTACGCGGTCGGGGTGGGGATCCGTAATTGCGAGGCAGCTATGCTCAGGCAAAGCTTAAAAAGGCTCTGCTCCCGGAAGGGTTTGTCAAAAAACCATAACTCGGGCCTCCCCAACCAGCCCCAACGCGTCAAAGGCGCGCATCTGCCCTTCTTTTCTGGGGCACGCGCCTGGTATGCGAAGGATAATCTTTATTTCCTCGGGGACGCGGCCGGGTTGGTGGATCCCTTGACCGGGGAGGGTTTATTCCTGGCAGTCCGAAGCGGGATCTTCGCGGCCGAAGCGATCGCAAACGGTGGCGCAGAAGCCTACCATAACCTCATCCAACGAGAAATCATCCCTGAGCTGGAAATTGCCTCGGATTTCGCGCGCAAGGCGGAACTCATTCCCCGCTGGCTAAAGGGTTTTCTTCTGGGCAGGAAACGTTTGCAAGGTTTTGCATTGCTATTCGTTGACCTGTTGAAGGGAGAGCTAACCTACCGGCAACTCTACGCGAAGACCCATTAACCCCAAAACACTTACATCCAGGGCGGAGTTTCCGGCAAGGCCTTGGCAAGTTCATGGGCGAGCTCATCCTCGTACGCGCCTTTGTAAGTTCCGGCAAAGAAACGGTCTAGGGCTTCATCATGGAAGCGCGCCCAGCTTTCCTCTTCCTGTCCGGGAAGAATGGGATAAAAAAGGGCATTGATAGCCTTGGCAGCCTTGAGGTCGCCGTAAGCGTCGCCGATCATCAGGGATTTCTCCGCCGGATACTTATCCTTGGCGGCAAAAGTGAGGTGCTCGGACTTACTGCCACATTCCTGTCCGGCGATAACGCGGACGAATTTAGCAATATTATTCTGCACCCATTCCCGCTCTAGCGCCTCGACCGGGGTGGAGCTGACCACCATCATGTCAGCCTTCTCCACAGCCTTGGCCAGTGACTCCGGAACGCCGGGAAAGGGAGGAACATGGCGGACAATGCGCTCAACCGATTCGTTAATTGCCTCTGACCAGTCCAGAACCCTGCTCAATTCTTCATCGCCGGTTTTGTCGATTTCAGCCTGCAGGGCGGGGTTACCGAGCTTGCTCTCGCGCTTGGTCCATTCCCGGAGCTTTACCAGTGAAGCTATGTCAGCATTGCGGGCCTGAACCTCCGGGCGCTCGCGCAGGTAATCCAATGCGCTCAGAAGTGCGAGGAAACGGTTGCAGCCGCGGGCGCGGCCATAAAGGTTGACGAAGTCCCAGGCCTCGCGGGCGTACTTGCTCACCACCTCAAGGTTCCATTTCCAAATGGTTGTCGGACAGAAACATTCCTTGTGCTTGGGCTCCATGCTGTCAAAGACACAACCATCTGAATCAATCCCGATAAAGAATTCTTTTTCAGGTTGCAAGGCCTTGAGTTCTTCTGCAGTTACTGACATTTTCTAATACCTCCATAAGGATAATTATTCGTTTGATTAATTTATTGTTAAACGCCACTGAAAGCGGAGAAGCCTCCGTCTACCGGGACCACAATCCCGCTGATATACTTGCTGGCGGGGGCCGTCAGCCAGAGCAGGGTGCTTACCAACTCATCCGGTTCACCATATCTTCCCAGCGGGGTGTTCCTGATAATCTTTCCGCCGCGCGGGGTGGGTTCGCCGGTCTTCTCATCGGTCAGCAAGAAGCGGTTTTGGTTGGTCAGGAAGAATCCCGGGGCGATGGCGTTCACCCTGACTCCCGCCGGCGCGAAGTGCACTGCCAGCCAGGCGGTGAAGTTGCTGACCGCTGCCTTGGCCGCGCTGTAAGCCGGGATCTTGGTCAGGGGAATAATCGCATTCATACTGGAGAGGTTGATAATGATCCCATCCTTATGTTCAACCATATCCTTACCAAACACCTGGCTGGGAAGGAGGGTACCAACAAAATTCAAGTTAAAGACAAACTGGATCGCCTTGATATCGAGATCGAAGAAGGTTGGATCGAGCTGGTCTGTGACGGTCTCTCCGCCAGTAGTAGCAATCGGGTGGTTGCCGCCAGCCCCGTTGATCAGGATCTGCGCGACTCCCCATTCTTTGAGAACGGTTTCGCGCGCCTTTTCGACAGATTCGCGGGCCAGCACATCACATTCAATTCCAATAGCCTGGCCGCCATTCTTGCAGATTTCATCAGCCTTGGCCTTGGCAGCCTCGGGATTGAGGTCTAGGATTGCCACCTTGGCACCATTCGCAGCCATCGCCTCCGCCATCACCCCGCAAAGGACACCCCCACCTCCGGTTAAAACTACTACCTTACCCTCAATACCAAAGAGTGAATTTATGTTGTAATTACTCATGATTTCCCCTCTCTTTTAATCATCATTGAGCCTTGGATAAAGAATAAAATCCTTGCACATCTAAACAAGGTTTAGCGAAACGGTTGCTAATAGTATGATATTATTATTAAAAAAGCAAGCTGGATACACCGCTTTATACAAAGATGAGTCAGCGAGAACTGAAAAAATTAAATTAATTTATACTATAATTCCACATGATACGAGTTGACACCAAGTGGTATATTTCTATATAAATATAGCTAACAACTTGACCTGCATATAGTTAAACAGCAAACGGAAGTCTATTAATGAGCCGGCAGCCAAGAGAGCAAGCACTTCTCTTACAAGTCGATCCCGATAAATTGCACGCCTCCCTGGTTTGCGTAGAGTCCAATACACCGGGATGTTTTGATAATATTCTGGGCGCGCGCGAAGCCTTACAGAACCATAACATAAAATTTGGCATTAATACCTCACTCCTGCAGGAAACCTTTGAAAAACAGGAAAGCATGGAGCTTGGCTCAAAGGTTGTTATTGCTAGGAGCCAGGACCCGGTCGAGCCCGTGGATGGAAGAGTAGAATTTTTAGTTGATGTCAGCGGCGAGGCTAAGTATTCCGGAGCGCAAGAGGAATTTGGCAGCGTGGACTTCCGCTCTGCAACCTCCGTAACCTGTGTTAAACAGGGGGAACTTCTGGCAAAGATCTTTCCCCCCAAGCAGGGTAAGCCCGGCTGTAACATCTGCGGCGAGACCATACCCGCGCGGCAGCCCAAGGAGGCCTTTATCCGGGCAGGCTCAAATGTTAACTTCGATGCCAAGGAAAAGACCTTCACCGCGGTTGAAGGAGGCAGGCCGGTTTTTGCTGACGGTGTCTTGTCGGTCTTACCGGTCTATGAAGTTTCTGGCGATGTGGATTATGAAACCGGGCATATCAAATTCGCCGGCAGCGTGGTGGTGAAGGGCAATGTCCTTAATGATTTTAATATCGAAGCAAAGGAGATTGAGGTCGGGGGCACGGTCGGCGCCTGCAACCTCACCGCTACCAACAATATCATGATCATTGGCGGGATCAATGGCAATGACCGCGCCGTCATCAAGGCCGGCGGCAGTGTCACGGCAAAATACATTAACAACTGTTACGTGGAATGCCTGGGGAATATCACTTCTCCCAACGGGATCTTGAACTCCAAGATTATGTGTAACGGGATGGTCCGCTCAACCACACTAATTGGAGGCGCTACCTGCGCCCGCCTGGGAGTAGAGGTTAAGGAAGTCGGTAGCGACATGGGTGTAGCCACCCAGGTCGAGCTTGGGGTTGATATCCTGGTTCGCAAGCTTGAAAACCTGCTCGAAGTGATTGATGGTGAGATTGAAAAACTGCTGACGCCATATGCCATTCTGCTGGAAGACATCAAGCAGTACCGCGCTTATCCTGACGAGAAAAAAGCAGCGATTAAAGAGAATTTCGAGCTTTTTAAGGATCTCAAGGGAAAGCATGAACGCCTTGCCAAGCGGAGAGTCGGACTCCTCCAGAATGCCACGGCAGAGCCTCTTAAGGAAATCGTGGTGCTGGGTACGATTTATGCCGATACCATTGTGCGTACTGATTTCTGCATGCGAAATTTTAACCAGGCAATCAATGGCCCGGTTCGGATTGTTGAGGACATCGCCTCTTCAACCATGGCCACAGCGCCATATTCGCAAAAAGAAAATAAAACTGAACTGGCGGAAAAAGCTTAAGTTAACCAGAATCTGAGCAAACAGGGATAGATCTGAAAGGTTAAGCCTAAGATGGGTAAGAAGTTCACCCTGGAAGAGCTGGTAGAAATCCAGAAAAAATTTGAAGAAATGTTCCTCGAAAAGGATACGTATTTCCTGCTCGTTGATCGGCAGATCGGTTCGCGCCGGGGATTAAAGAATGCCTTGGTCAAAGCCGGAGCGGAGGACCATTATATTCTTGAAGCTAACGATGCCATGGATGCGACCATCCAGGCCAGCCGGAACCAGAACACGTTCGTAGTTTTTACAGAATTGAAACTGCCCGATACGGACGCTGACAAATTGGTAGAACGGATCAAAAGCAAACCCGGGCATGAAAATGACGTTTTTGTGCTGGTTACCGGGGAAAAAAGCGATGCCCGCTTCAAAAAGGCTGTCCAGGCCGGAATCACAGCCCACCTGCCGAAACCAATCGTTGACACAGAGGTTGCATCCCTTGCAAAAAAACTTAAACTAGTATAGTCTAATAGGCCGGTTATAGAGTTGTGCCGGAGAAGTATTTTCAGCAATTGAATTTGGTGATTTAAGTTTACGTTTGTCAATTTGGAGAAGGAAATGGCACGCAATCTGGTATTGGAGAACGGCAAGGTAAAATTTGTTTTTAGCAGCACCGGTAACCTGAAGTCTATCACGGATCTTAAGAAGAATGAAACCGTTGCCTGCAAGGGTGCAAATAATCCCCTTTGGCAGCTCCTCTTCAGGGATAAGAAAGGCAAGATTAAACATGTGCCAGCAACAAAAGCTCAGTTGCTTGACGCGGCTTTGTCTCCCCAGAACAAACTGGTAATGACCTGGGATCTCAAAACCCTCAAGACCAAGGTCAAGGCTACGGTGCAGCTTGATGACACCGCCATCGCGAGTTGGACCGTGGAGGTGAAGAACAAGTCCGGCATGAGCCTCTGGGAAGTACAGTACCCCATGATCGGCGGCCTGCAGCCCTTTGAGGGTAAGGGCGAGAATGACAAGCTGGTTGTGCCCTGGCAATACGGCCTCGAGATCGACAATCCCGTTGATTTCATCAAGCAGGGCGGGGCGTCCGCAATTGACTGGATTACTGATTTCGGCCAATGCGATACCGACGAGGGCGTCAACAAGGTAGCCTTCTCCTATCCGGGAATGTGGTCTCTGCAGATGATGGCGTTTTATAATGCCAAGAAGACCGGCATCTACTTCGCCGCCTATGACAGCCAAGCCAGGTTCAAGCGGTTCGGCATGTACCAGGACTCCAAGACCAGTGTCTCCATGGTCATGACCAACTATCCCGACGAGCGCATCAAGGCGAACCTGGATTACAAGTCCCCGTACGCGGTCAAGGTCGGGCTCTTCTCCGGTAAATGGTACGATGCCTCCAAGATTTACCGCGAATGGGCGTTGCAACAACGCTGGTGCAGCAAGGGTACTACCAGGAGCCGGAAGGATATTCCCAAGTGGCTCAAGGACACGGATTTCTGGTATTGGAACTGGCGCGACCAGTGCCGGTATGGCACTCCCACCCCCATGGCGAAGATCATGACTGCGCTTAAG
Source organism: Planctomycetota bacterium (assembly GCA_016927125.1). Classification (GTDB taxonomy): domain Bacteria; phylum Planctomycetota; class SZUA-567; order SZUA-567; family JAFGNG01; genus JAFGNG01. Next base: position 12,511 of record JAFGNG010000108.1, read on the forward strand.
AAAAAACTTGGTTGTAATATGGCGCTGCACTGGTATGGCTCCCATTGTGAGCCCTTCAACATGACCATGCCGGAGATCTTCCCGATCAGCGAGTCCAAAGCCATGAAGCTGAAAGCCTCGCTCGAGATTATGCATCGGCAGAACATCCACGCCATCCCCTATATCAACCCAAGGATGTGCGACTCTGAGACCGAAACCTGGAAGAAGTACAATGTCAAGGAACTGGTCTGCCTCACCGAGACGGGAGAGATTCATCGCGAAGAATATGGCTCCCAACTACCGTGGAATACTATCTGCCCGACGCAGAAGAAGTGGCATAAGGTCATCCTCGATATTGTCAAGGAGTGCATGGACCATAAGTATGACGGGGTTTACCTCGACCAAGTGTCCTCCTGCTACGCAGTGCCCTGTTTTAACAAGAAACACGGCCACCCGCTGGGCGGGGGAAACGGCTGGTACAGGGGCAACGAGCAGATGATGGAGTTGATCCAGAAGTATGCCAAGAAGCGCAACAAGGATTCCTGCTTCACCTCCGAATCAACCGTGGAATGCTTCAACCATGTCTTTGACGCTAACCTGGCCCGCATGGCCACCAATGTCAGCGCCAACCTGCTGGGCAGCAAGAACGCCTTCCCGATTCCGCTATGTAATAGCATTTACCATGATTATATCATTACCTACGGTTCGGTAACCTACTTTGACCGAGGCGTTCCCGCCGAGCAGGTTTACCTGGAGGGCGCACTCAACCTGGTCAGCGGCAACCAGCTTTGCTTCGAGGGCTATACCATCTACCACATCAAGAACAAGGCGGTGGATCATTTCCTGGATTACTACCGTACCCTTTGCCAGTACCGTAAGAAGTACCGGGCTTATTTCAACCTCGGCGTCTGGGAGAATCCCGTCGAAATCAAGACCAAGAGCGTTGAAACCCTGGTCAATAAGAACGGCAAGAAGAAGATGGTCCCGGCGGTCTTTACAGTAAGCTGGAAGATGAAGAAGACGCTTCACACCTTTGTCAACCACACCACCAAGCCGCAGAAGATTGAATTCAAACTTAAAGGTAAACAACGCAAGCTGACCATCCCGCCGTTGGATGTAGTCGGGATTGAAGTAAAATAAAAGGTTAAAGTTCGATTAATTCAATAAACCTCTCCCCGCTAACGAGGAGAGGTTTATTGATGTCTGCAAGCACCTGCTTAACTTGCCTGGCTAACTTTCCTGGTTTTAACCATCGCCAGGGCCGCTTCAATCACCATCCAGACCTCCAGCGCCATGATGATAATCGAGATCACGAGCGGATATATCTGGGGGGAAGCAGAGTCGAGAGTGTTATAAAACATCCTGATATTGCAGAGCATTGCCCAGCCGGTCATTACCAGCATCAGTAAAAAAGGAATCAGGGTATAGCCCAGCGGCTTGCCTTTACGCGCCAGGTAGACCGTAACTACCAGCAAGGCCAGGGCCGCCAGCAACTGGTTCGTGGCGCCGAAGAGGGGCCAGA
>JAFGNG010000010.1 GCA_016927125.1 Planctomycetota bacterium
ACTTAATTCAAATGCCGTCCATAGATAATAATCATTGCCATTCTGGGAGGATAAAAGTCTGATCCGGCCGGTCATACTGTTGATAAAGTCGCGGGTAATATGGATCCCGGTCATGTTCGCAAGCAGGTCAAAGCCTTCCAGGGTAGCGACGGTTTCCTTCGGCCAGTGTCCCCTGAACCATGCAACCAGCGCGGGAAAGGAAGTTTTAAGATCAGTGTTAATAGAAAGTTTACAGGTGGAGCTGGAGGGCTGGTTCTGAGCCGGTGCAAGGCTGGAACTATAAATCTCGCCCAAAAGGCTGAAGCGTTGCAGTTGGTTCAACAGGCCAGCCGAGTCCGGGGTTGCCTGGATCGAGACATACAGGGCATGGGGGCTCCGATCATTTTCGCCGGGGACAAGGCCTAAGCTGATGGCTTTGCACTCCTCCAGTTCATCCATCCAGTCGTCCGGAATGTACCAGTCAGTCATCGACAGGAGCGAGGACATCTCACCGTTGCAATAGCCCTGGAATTTGCCGGGGGTATTTTTGAGCGCGGTCCTAATCAGTTTGAAATCGCCTGAATATGTCTCCGGGTTGTGATTTTCTCCAAACGTTTCCAGCAGGATTTTGTCATTGCTCAAGATTGTATAATTCCCGATTTCTTTACAATAAACCACCGGTCGTGGCACATCCGGTTTGTTGGCGAGGCTTTCACCGTTTGGCCGGGCCAGTTTGATCGCGGGATTAAAATTTAACAGGAGGGCGGGATTTAAGTTTGGATTGTCGCGCGAGCTTAACAGTAAGACCACCCGAGGCGTCACGACAAACGATTCCGCCGGCCTGACCAAGGCGCAGACAGCAGTCACCTGCTGGCTGTCGAGCTTCTCCCTGGCTCCTGGCAGGATAAGTTGTCGAAAGAGCTTTAACAGTTCCATCTCGGCGCTGGCGGCTTCCTGGTTGGTTAAGAGAAAAACCAGCTCTGATAATTCTTCGGAGTTATCCGCGTCCCTAAGCATCGCTGCCAGCTGGTCGTCTGATTCATTGATGAGCAGCATCAGGGGGGCGGAGGGCAGGCAGGATAAAAACCCGAGCTTATCGGGATCCCCATCCTGCGCGGCTTTGGCAGGGATAACCAGGAAGCTGGCAGTAAGCAATAATAATAAAAGCCGTTTTATCATTCTTTAGCCTTCAGCAGGGTAGCGGTCGGCGCGGGGGAAGAGGTCGCATCGGAGGCATCCTCGGTGGCCGGGGTAGACTCGATCCTGGGAATAATTATCCGGTCTTCCATTTGCTTCAGCATCTTGCGGTGTTCTTCCTCCGGATCCACTGCAATGGCGGTTTTCAATGCCGTGAGCGCTTCTTCCGTATTGCCGGTAGCGATTAAGGCGCGGGCGAGCAATTCCAGGGCGGCAGTATCCTTTTGCGCACTTAATGTTACGGCTTGGCGCGCCGCATCCAGGGCCAGGACATAATCATCTTCTTGCTTGCTATCCAGCAGGAACGCGGCCAAACGCAGATTAACCGTGATCGAGTTGGGGAAATCGGTCCTGGCCTGAATGAAAGCTTCCTGGGCTTTTTCCCGGTTGCCATTAGCCAAATAAGCGTCCCCGAGCGCGAGCCGGGGTTCTTCCCATTCCCCGGCCAGCTTCCCGGCCTTTTTCAGGAGATCGATGGCGAAGGACCACTCCCCGTTGCCGCCATAGATGTTAGCAAGCGACATATAACGGGCGGAGAGATCGCGACCGCTTTCGGGGAAGAGTACCTGTAAGGCTTCCATGAAGCTCCAGGCCTGGCTGGCTTCCTCCGCTTCCAGCAAACGGTCAACCTCGGCCAGGAGGATCACATTCGCATTGCTTAGCAGCAGGTGCTCCCGGCATTTTTTTGAAATAGCTGTTAGCAGGTTACGCCGTTGCATCTCAGTGAATTTGTCAATTGCCTCGTCAACTGCGCCCTGGCGGATTCGTGCCAGGATGCCCTCGAGGTGGCCAAGCAGGGGAAAGACATTTTGGATCTCTTCAGTCCCCTCGGGGATGATAACCTCGGCCGTTTTATCGAAATAGCGCATGGCCTCGAGGTAATTCTGGTTCTGTAATTCCAGCAAGCCATACAGATAATCAGCCTCGCCGGGTTTGATGGTATTCTCAGAGTTCCGCTGCAGCCTGTCGACCAGGTCATTCAAGCGGTTACGCGCCTGCCGGAAGGTACCGTAGATACGCATGTAGCAGGCTACGGCCCGCCGCAAGGCCCGGACATGCAGCACGGGATCCGCGCTCTCCAGGGCGACCTGCTCCGACATTTCAATGGCCCAGGTTAACTGGTCCAGTCGGCCATGCCGATAGATATTGTCCGCCATGTCGAGCATGTTAATCAGCATCTGCGGACTGGAGCCAGGCTGCAAGACTTGGATTTCATCCAAGTATACAAAGCCATTGTTGGCGATAAAACCGATCCGGTTATACTCGTCACTATGCAAAACGGTTTCATCGGAAACATCCAGCAACTGGCAGTCATCGAAGATCAAAGAGAGTTTCTTGCCATTGCGTTCAATGCTGACAGTATGCCAGGCTTCCGGGGTGATAACGAAATCTACCTTGCGGGCGAGGGTTACCGGTCCCTTCTCGATCGAAAGCCCCGGAGAGGCAGGTGAGCCCAGGGCGAAAAGGTAACCGAAATTGCCATCGAGATCCAGGCTCTTGCCGGAAACCAGGACCTTGAGGGAAGAGCCGCCTTTCTTCGGGATCCTGACCTTGAATTTTACCTGGCAATCATTGGAGTAGCTGTTTTTCAACGCGGCATTCACCGTTACCGGACCCTCTGGGGAGCTTTCCATTCCCCGCAGGATCAAGTAATTCCTTGCAAAATCCGCCCGTCCGCGGTTAACCAACCAGTTGTTGTTGAAGCGCTTGGTAAAATCTTCTTCAAATACCAACCTCCACCCCCTTTCCAGGGATGCGGTCAGTTCTTCGTTTTTCTCCTCCAGCCTGCGAAAATCTATGTTTTTCTCTTCCAGCTGTTTTTCGATCTTTTCCTGCCGTTCTTCAACCTTCTCCTTCCCTTCGCTCAAAGATTTGGCGGTAAAGAAGAAAATAACAACAAGGCAGAGGGCGAAGCCCGCGAGAATGGAGAGGCCCCGGTGCCTGGAAACCAACCGCAGGAAGCGGTAGGCGGGGGTAGCCGGGCGTGCCTGGATAACCTCACGGTTGAGGTAAGCGCGGCAGTCATCGGCCAAAGCCCGCGCGGAGGAATAACGGCGGTGGATAGATTTATCCAGGCATTTCAGGCAGATAGTCTGCAGGTCAACCGGGATCTTGGGGTTTAGTTTGCGGGGTGGGACCGGATCGCGGTTAATCACGCAATGCAGTAATTCAAACTGGGTTTCGCCTTCAAACGGCGGTTTGCCGGTGATCATTTCATACAGAATCGCGCCCATGGAGTAAACATCCCCGGCCGGACCGACCTGGTCGACATCCCCGGAGGCCTGCTCGGGCGGGATGTAGGGGATGGTGCCCATCACCACACCAGAATGGGTCATGCGCTGGGTTGCCGGGTTACGGCTCAAGTTTACCGCCAAGCCGAAATCAGTGATCATCGGATGGCGGTCGGGGGCGAGAATTACGTTCGCGGGTTTGAGATCCCGGTGGATAATCCCTTTTCCGTGCGCATAGTGGATAGCGAGCGCAATCTCCTCTAAGATCTGGACAGCCCGGCGGAGGGTCAGGCGGCCTTCTGAAATCATGGTTTCAAGGGAGGGGCCTTCGATAAAGTCCATGGTAAAGAAGGCGCGCCCCTTGTGTACGTCCAGTTCATGAATGGGGACAATATTCGGGTGCGCCAGGCTGGCGGCGGCCTCGGCCTCGCGCAGGAAGCGGGAGATATCCTCCTCGGAAGCGCCTTCCCCGGCTCGCAAGACCTTCAGGGCAACGGTCCGGCGTAATTTACGCTGGCGGGCAAGATAGATAATGCCCATGCCGCCGCGCGCGATTTCGCGGATTATTTCATAATCGCCAAAATATTCACCGCTGCCGATTCCAAGGGCATCCGGCTTGGTTAGACGCGAGGAGGCGATGATTTTTTTGGAAGTATTTTCCGGATGGTTTTCCCCGGGCAAGGCTTCCGCATCATCGGTATCATCTGCCGTGGTAACCTCCATGGCCACAGTCTCATCCGTCGCCGAAAGTTCCTCCTCCGGATCAAATTCCGCGGCTTTTGCTTCAAAGCTACGATTGCAATAGGGGCAACGGATTGGATGTTTAGGCATCTTGGTTTTTATTAATCCCTGTATAAGAGCTTATCGCATTTCTGGTATAGGCAAAGGCACAATCTCAGCGACTGGGATTTCATCCCCATTATGCCAGGTGATATGGCTACGGTTAATAATGCCGATCAGCCATTCCCTCTTGCGAACTTCCCGTTTGCGGTAAGTTATGGAGTTGAAGATATCGATCTGCACTTCCTGGAAAGCATAGATCTTTTCCGGCCGCTCATTTTCGATATACAGCAGGTGGAAGCCACGAGGACTCTCTACAATGTCACTGATAGTGTGAGCTTTTAGTGTTATAAAGGCCCGGATCATCTCCGGGGGGTAAAGCCCGGAATTCTGGAGTTGCTCGCTGGCGGGAGGAAAGTAAAAGCCCAGGCCCTTGGTTTCCGGAAAAAAGATCCCCCCGCCGGTTTCACGGTCTGAAGTAGTTGCACCATGCTTCATCGCCACTTCTACAAAATCAGCGCCGGGCAGCATGGCTTCCTCTTTGATCCGTTGAATCATGCGTAATTCGCGGGCGCGGGTTTCAGGCGAAGCTTTTGGAACGGTGATATGTCGCGCCTGAATCAGGCGGGGAATGGAATACTTCTCCTTATGCTTTTTATAATACTCTGTCATTTCGCGGGGAGTTGGCTCTACTGTCGGCATCATTTCAGCCCGCAGGACTGCGTCAAAGAGGAGGTTATCCTCGGCCTGCCGGCGATTCAGCTCGGTATCTTCAATGTTATAAGTTTTCAGGTAGTCATTGATCTCTTCTTCAGAGACTGAAATCGAGTTCTTTCGCGCTTCCTGGCGGATCAGCAGGGAATGGATCAGCGCCCGTCTGGCATTCAGGTCAAACTGCTGCAGCAGCTCAAGGGTAATCTCCTGTCCCGCGTTGGCATAGGCCTGTTCCATCAGAAGCCTTAATTCAACAATCTCACCGGTGAAAATGGGTTCGCCATTAACCAGGGTATGGACCGCTTCAGAAAGCTCCCATTCGCCGGAATTTGCGGGGTTAAGAGGGAGCAATCCGCAAAAACCCAGAATGAGGGCGGCAAGGAAACAGGCGCGCAGGCGACTAATTTTTAAATCCCGGGGACTTTTGAAATTCCCGGGGGTTGGCGATAACCTGGATTCTGGTTTCAAGTTAATGCTCCCCTATAAGTTTTATAATTAAGTTCTTACGCATCCTATTATTATATATCATTACCGCCCGCGCTAATATAGCACAGGCGCGCAGGGAAGTTCAAGAGAATATCACATATATAACTGGATTGCAGCATTGACTTGACAGCCGGACAGCGCTTTTTATCATGTAATGGATAACTGTAACCAGCTAAACCAACAAGCATATCCGGCGCTGGCTGCATTATCATAACACCATTCTTTTAAAGTTACTGGAAGATTAGATGTCCCAAAAAATAACCCTCAACATTTTACTGTTTTTCTTCGGTTTAGCAGGGTTTTTGCCGGCTGCGGATGAAACCGAGGAGCAATTCCAGAAAGCCATGCTGGAAGGGGCGCAATGCGCCCGCACCGGTCCTCTGCCGCGGGCGCTGGCCCGGTTTAAGACCGCAATTGACCTGAAGCCACGCAGCGCGGAAGCGCATTACCGCCTGGCGCTGACTTATAACGACCGGATGATGTATGATAGCGCTGAGAAGGAAGCCCAGAAGGCAATCACCCTGGATGAAGACCACGCCGGGGCCTGGCTGGTACTGGGCAGCGCCTTATTTTACCAGGATATGGAAGAAGCCGCTATCGAAGCCCTGAACAAGGCTTTCCGGCTTGAGCCTGAGAACGCCCATATCCCTTATATGCTTGCCCGCTGTTATTATTTTCTCGGCGCCAGGGAAAAGCTCAAGGCCGCGGAGCTGAACCAGAATGCCAGCAACCTGAGCGCAGATGAATCCCGGCAAGTAGCGATCCGGACACGAAACCTGGAGGAGAAGGCCCAGACGTTTCTGCGTAAGTCCAGGACCTTTATTGTGCAGGCATTGAAACTGGACCGTAATTATGTAGAGGCAAGGTTCATGGAAGGTTGCATCTTCCTGGAGCTGGACTTGCCTGATGCCGCCAGGTATTCTTTCATGTTGGCTCTGCTTGCTGATCCAAATAACCCGGAGATACATTTCCGGATCGGAATCTGTTACCAACTGTCCAGCAAGCCGATCGAGGCGGAGCGGTCTTTCCAGGAAGTATTACGCCTGGATCACGATCATGTAGAGGCCCATTTGCGCCTGGGAGATTATTTTACCAAGTATGTCCCCAATGAGAAAATGGCGGCATACCATTACGGCAGGTTTTTGCAACTCGCTCCCGAAGACCACTCGGCAAGGAAGCGGTTGGCAAGGGAAGAACAGGATGATTCCTAACGCCCGACTGCTTTAACTCATGCCCCTGATTACCATAAAAAAACCGCCCTCTAAAAAGGGCGGCTTATTTTTGGTGTGATTTCTTAAACTTTACTTCGCGACCGGAGTCTCCTTGCAACAACTGCAAGCAGCCGCCTGGTCTAACGCGGCAAGATGATTCTGATAAGCCATAGACTGCTGGCATACAATCGGGTGGAATTCGTTAATCATCGAAGTGGACGCGCCGTCATTCGCGAACAAGCCGTACTTCTCGACGAGTTCTTTCAGAACCTCAGGATGGTCGATTACGGGGCAAGGGCGGCGCAGATCGTCGCCAAAGGGCTGGCGGGAGCGCGCGTCCTTGAAGACATCGCTATTCATGATCTCCACAATCCCCTTGTCATGGATATTGTCCTTGGCGAAATGGACAAAGACACAGGGCTCGACATTACCGTTGGGGGTAATGTGGACATACTTGC
>JAFGNG010000109.1 GCA_016927125.1 Planctomycetota bacterium
GGCCAGCCACGGTTGCCACCACCGCGGAAGGGACTCTCCGCAAACCATTGATCAACGGCGAGTAATCGCGATTGAGATTGTCAAAGATGGAAATAATTAATTCCTGTGGGATTGCAGTCTCAGGGGGCAGGTCTTCCAGCTTCCTCGCCACCTTTGCAAGCAGCAGGGATTCTTTCAGCACCGCTTCCAGGCGGCACCAGGATTGGGCTGAATTCCGGAGGTCTTTCTCAAAGGCTTCGCGGCCTCCTGGGGCAGCATCGAATTCGTTGTATTTTTTTTGGACTTCCCCCGGTGAAACCGAGACGCCCAGTTCATCCGCCTTGCGTGTGAGCATAAACCAGCGGAGATAAGCATTAAGGACCGGCTTCCCCATCTCCGGGGCGGTAAAGCTCTCCAGCAGGCAAACTTCGGCCTCTTGGCGGGAGATCTCGACCTTATCAAAAGCGGCAATAATTTCAGGAATGCCGTGCTTCGAAGCCGCTGGCTCACCTGCAAAAGCTGTAGAAATCGTCAGGAGCAGCAGTAATATCAAGAGAAGACGTGATTCAGAACGCATATTATGCTCTTTTTATCATTAGTTGTTGAAGAAAAGTGAAACCTGTCTGTTAGCGCCATTAAAATAACCATATGCCTGTGCCTTTAAATTTTCAAGATAATTAATGCCATCCTGTTTATAATTGCGCGTGCTTTTCAGACAGGCCGTTGACACCTGTCCATGACTTCATTATGGTATTGTCATTCAGCAGGCGAATAACCTGTGGGTATCGCTTGACAGTATTCTCGACGGGATCGCGAAATGTATATATTTAAGCTTGCCTGGCATTATGCCACCTGCCGCCGCGTAAATCTCGTGGCCTGCCTGACCATTGCGCTCTGCGTGATGGTGCAGGTAGTGGTCATGGCGGTATTGGACGGGATGCTGGACCAGGTCAAGCAGCGCATCATCGGCCTGGGTGAGCAGATTACCTTTGATATGCCCTATTATGAAGATGCCACCGAGCAAACCTTTAATCGCTTCGCCGAAGCTGCGCGCCAGGTGCCTGGCGTTAAGGGTGTTACCCCTGTGATGCAGAGCTGGGCAGCGGTTACCTACCATAATTGGCAGCATCCGGTGCGAGTCCGCGGAATCGATCTCAAGGCGGAAGCGAAGTATGGCGAGTTGCAAGAGTTTCTTCTCGACCTGCGGGAGCCTTCCTGGAATTATCCTGGAGCAAAAGTGGGGATGGAGGAACTGCCGGGAATCATTATCGGCAACGATGTGGCCAACTCCTTAGGGATATCTTCCGGAGATATTAGGAATGGCGTGGAGCTGATCGTCGAGTTCTTCCGCCCGGGGGAAGACAAGCTAATTCGCCGGCACTTTCTGCTAGCCTCGCGGTTTCAAACCGGAATCGACCTGATTGACCGGTATTACATTTACATTCCTTTGACCGAAGCCCAGGAAATCTTCGGTGAAAAGGGGAGCCGGGAAATTTCCTTCGGTGCAGTTTGGCTGGATGATCCTTCCCAAACCATGAAACTTAAACCCTTCGTAAAACAAAAGTTGATCGCGGTCGCGCATGAACTTAAAAGCGATCCCCCCATAGTGCTTTCCGCGGAAGACCGCTGGGGCAGGATTTTTGTGGGCATGACCTATGAGAACCAGCTCCAGGAGGTGGTGATGGGATTTATCTCGCTGGCCAACGGCTTTGCCATCTTCGCGATTATGTACACCCTCGTGGCCGCCCGCATTCGGGACATCGGGATCTTGCGCAGTGTCGGCTCCGGGCGGTTAGGCATAATCTCAATCTTTGTGATTACCGGCTTGCTACTCGGCATTGTAGGTGCGGTCGCCGGGGCTCTGGGGGGGATTTGGCTTACACCGCATGTCAGCGCGCTCTGCAATTTCTTTACCGGTACGCCGCTCTACCCGCCGCATCTTTTTGGCATTGAAGCAGCCCCAAGGATCGATCTTTTTACTGTCAGCATTAGAATCCTGGCCGCGATTCTGCTGTCCATCATCGCAACCCTGCCGGTAGCGATCTGGGCGGGCTACCGCCAACCGCTGGAGGCCTTGCGCCATGAATAATCCTATCCTCGCTCTCAATGCCATTACCAAGGATTTCCACGATGGGGATAAGGTTCTCAATATCCTGCAGGGTGTTGATCTGGAAGTACATCCCGGAGAATCAGTAGCCATCCTTGGCCAAAGCGGCAGCGGCAAAAGCACCCTGCTGCATATTCTCGGGATGCTTGACAAGCAGACCTCCGGGGAATACCACTTCGAGGGGACAGAGACGAAAACCTTATCTGAGAGACGCCGGAACCGGATCCGCAATCTCTCCATCGGCTTTGTCTTTCAGCACTTCCACCTGCTTCCGGAGTTGACGGTGACCGAGAATCTCTTGCTGCCAACCTGGGTGGCGGCGAGTAGGGGGGGGGCGGGGGTAGCCAAAAAAATGGCTCAAGAGATCTTGGATACAATCGGTTTGTCCGACCGTGCAAATTTTCGCCCGGCAAAACTTTCCGGCGGGGAGCAACAGCGCCTTGCCATTGCGAGAGCCTTGATCAACCGGCCCAAGCTACTCCTCTGCGACGAGCCCACCGGGAACCTTGACCGCCAGACCGCAGAAAACGTGATCAAGCTGCTCTTTGCGGCCGCCCGGCAGGGGAGCGATGCCATGGTTCTGGTGACCCATGATGAGGAAATCGCGGCGCAGGCGACCCGGCGGCTGCTGCTGAAAGAGGGGAAACTCCATCCTCTGGCATAAATAATCCACAATCGCCGGAAATCCTGACAAAACCCCAATCCCTACCCCAGAGAATGCCGATAATCTTATAATACTAAGTTCCAGCATTTTTTTCTGTACTCAAAAGCCGGCTTTCGGTACTGTATAGCGATCCATAAGTAGCTGAAGGTGATACTTTTACCAGAACGGAGTTAAGACTATGTCTGAAGTTATCTACATCGATGGCAAGCTGTTCCCAACTGCCGAAGCCAAGATCAACGTCCTTGACCATTGCGTCCTGTATGGCGACGGGGTTTTTGAAGGCATCCGCGTCTATGGCGGCAGGGTCTTCCGCCTCGCCGAGCATGTTCAGCGCTTGTATGAATCTGCCGAGGGAATTTGGCTGAAACTCCCCATCTCACAGGAAGAGATGTGCAAAATAGTAACCCAAACCTGTGAAGCGAATAAGATCACAGACGGGTATGTCCGCCTGATCGTAACCCGCGGCGTGGGCGCATTGGGGCTGGACCCGCGGAAATGCAAAGAGCCTTCGGTGATCTGCATTACGGGGTCAATCGAGCTCTATCCGGAAGAATTTTACCAGAATGGTCTGGGGATTATAACCTCCAAGGTTCCGCGTACGCACCCGAAGAGCTTGAATCCGCTGATCAAGAGCTGTAATTACCTGAATAACATCCTGGCGAAGATCGAGGCGATCCAGGCTGGAGTGCCGGAAGCGATCATGCTCAACCACCAGGGTTACGTGTCGGAGTGCTCCGGCGACAATATCTTCATAATCAAGGACGGCGTGCTCAAGACTCCGCACCCCTCCGCCGGGATCCTGAACGGCATCACCCGCGCGGAGATTATCAAGCTGGCGCAGGCGGAGGGGATTGCGGTCCAGGAGCCGGAGCTGACCCCCGAAGATATCTATAACGCGGACGAATGTTTCCTGACTGGCACCGCCGCCGAGGTGGTTCCGGTTATCAAGGTTGATGAGCGCCGGATCGGTAACGGCAAACCTGGCCCGATCACGATGAAATTACTCACAGCTTTCCATGAATTGGTAAAGCAATAAAGAGAAATGCTCTAAAGAATGCGAGGGATGATATGCCAAGGTTACGCTTGAAAAACGGCCCCGCCCAGGGCGAGGTCTTCCCCATCGGAGAGAATCCCATTGCCATGGGCAGAGATGCTGCCTGTGAAATCCAGATTCTGGACAAGGGCGCCAGCCGCCGCCATGCCGAGGTTTTCAGGATCGGCGAAATGTGTTTCATTCGTGATCTCAACAGCCGCAACGGCATTTATGTCAACGACAACAAGGTTGACGAAGAATTGTTACGCGAAGGCGACCGGATCCAGATCGGGGCTACCATCGCAGTCTTTGAGAGCGTGGTTGAAGAAAACCAGGATGGGGTGGAATTTTCAGAACATGAGGTTGAAGACGACCTGCGCAAAACCATCAGCCTCCGCCTGGAGGATCTCTCCGCGATTACGGTTTCCTCGGGTGATACCGATGGCAGCGAGGCTTTGCACTTGCGCGCCTTGTATGCCTTGACGCGCCTTCTGACCGAAGAGTCTGATTACGATACGCTCATCAATAAAGCGCTGGACTTCTGCGCCCGGCAGATTAGCGCCACCTCCGCCTACCTCTTCACCCATGATGAGGCCAGCGGCTCCTTTATCCCTTCCGGCAGTTACCTCAAGGCCGGAACGGCCAAGGGCAAGATCTCGCGCAGCATTATCCGCCGTTGCATCCAGGAAGGCAGGGCGGTGCTGACCACGGACGCCATGCAGGACTCGCGCTTCTCCAACCGCGAGAGCATTGTCATGAAGCAGATTAAAAGCGTGATCTGCGCGCCCCTGTCCTCGCAACAGGAAGTCAACGGCGTGGCGTATTTTTCCTCCGACAGCACCGAGGAGAACTTCACCGAGGATCAGCTTGAATTTGTCGCCGCCATGACCCAGATGCTTGACTTGGCGCTCTCCAATATCCGGACCCAGCGCGAGCAGCGGGAACGGCTCTTGAGCACCATCAAGGCATTGGTCTTCGCCAGTGAAATGCACGACCCGAGCAGCCAGGGGCATAGCGAACGCATCGCCACCTACGCGGTCGGGATTGCCACCCAGATGCACCTGCCGGAGAGGCAGCGGAATAATATCCAACTTGCGGCCCTGCTCCATGATGTCGGCAAGATTGTGACCGATAGCAGTTCATTCTACGGCACGGGCACGGAAAAAAGCGATGCCAGCCCGGGACAGAAGCGCATCAAGGCCACTATGGATATCATCAGCAATATTACCTGCGCCCCGGAGGTAATTGAAGCTATCCGCGACCAGTATGAAGCGCATGACGGCAGCGGCCGTAATGGCAAGAAGGGCGCGGAGATTCCCCTCGGCGCGCGGATTCTCGCCGTGGCGCATGAGTTCGACCATCGCGCCAACCAGGTAAATGACCTGCGGGCGGAGGAGAATATCCGGCGGGCAATTGTCGAAC
>JAFGNG010000110.1 GCA_016927125.1 Planctomycetota bacterium
ACCGCCGCCGCGGAGCCGCCGGAGGAGCCTCCGGGCGCGCGCGCGGTGTCCCACGGGTTGCGGGTAGCGCCGAAGCCGGAGTTCTCGGTGGAGCTTCCCATGGCGAACTCATCCAGGTTGGTCTTGCCAATAATCACCGCGTCTTCCGCCTGCAAACGCTCGATTACATGCGCGTTATACGGCGGGCGGTAATTCTCCAGAATCTGGCTGGCGCAGGTGGTGGTATGCCCGCGCAGGCAGAGGTTGTCCTTGAGCGCTACCGGCACCCCGGCCAGGCGGCCGACAGCCTCGCCTGCTGCAATCTTCTTGTCCACTGCCTCCGCCGCGGCCAGTGCGCCTTCGGCATCAACCGTGAGAAACGCCTTAACCTCGCCATCATACTTGGCAATCCGATCGAGCGAGGCCTGGGCGGCTTCGCGGGCGGTGACTTTTTTCTCAGCAATAGCCTGGCGCAATTCTGTCGCGGTCAGCGAAGTTGGTTCCATTTTTCAAATCCTTATGAGGTTATTAATGCTGTTGGTTCCGGTCAAAAGTTCTCTTAATGCCCTGCCGGATCATGCCTCCGAACCGGCCCCGCCCACAACCTTGGGAACCAGGAAGCCAGCCCCGTCATGCTCCGGCGCGTTGGCAGTCGCTACCTCGGGACTGAGAGACTCTCCCACCACGTCTTCGCGAAAGACATTGCCGGTCGGAGCCGCGCTGATGTACGGCTCCACGCCTGCAATCTCCACCTCCTGGAGCTGGTCGATATATTCCAAAATATCCCCGAGCTGACGGCAGAACATCTCCTCCTCTTCCTGGGAAATTTCCAGGCGCGCGAGGTGGGCAACATACTTTACATCTTCTCTTGAGATGGCCATTTGCTTTGTTTCCTATCCAAGTTAACCTATGCTATTTTATGTAGTTGTAGCATTTCTTTATCTTCCCAGCGCAATCCTGCGGATCAGTTTATCCGGCAGATTCTGCTCCTGCATCCGCAGCTGCTCCGCTTCAATATCATACTCCACCCGGCGGATCGTAATAGTATTGGCCTCGCGATCATAAATCGCGTAGGAGGCCAGGGGGCACTTGTCTCGCGGCTGGCCGACCGAGCCGGGATTAATAAAGTAAGAAACAAAATTTTCAAGCTTGATGGTGCGGTTGTCATGGAAGCTGGTCTCCGCCTTGGCACCTCCCAGCACCATCGGCATATGCGAATGGCCGAAGAAACAGAGCGGGATTGCGCCGTAGCGGGAATTCATGATCTCCATGTTGGTGGCGAATGACTTGCTGTCGATAATGTAATCATCCCGGTGGGTCAAGGCCCCGTGGACAATGATGAATAAGTCGTCGATGATCTCGCGGTCCGGGAGTTTCATCAGCCAGTCAATCTCCTCCTCGGTGAGGAGATTAAACTCGCGTTCCAGCACCCACTGCGCCTCGGGGCGCATCGCCTCGTCCCGGGGCGGGCGGATATTGCCGTCGTGGTTGCCCTGGACGGTGCGGATGCCCTTCTCCCGCAAGATCCGCAGGCAGGCTGCGCCCGCTTCGCCGTAACCGATAATATCGCCAAGGTGATAAATCTCCGTCACCCCCTCCTCCGCAATATCCTGCAGCACGCTCTGGAAGGCTTCCAGGTTGCCGTGGACATCACTGACAAACGCGATTCGGGATTCCATCTCCACTCCTTAATTCCCAACCCTGTCAAGCGGCGGCAATACCGAAATCAGCTTGACAAAACCTGATTCATCGACTACATATACCACCTGCGAAATAGTATTTTCCAACGGCGACGTAGCCAAGTGGTAAGGCAAGGGTTTGCAAAATCCTCATCCAGCGGTTCGAATCCGCTCGTCGCCTCCATTGATTTCTTAAAATCCCTAATCTTTTTCAAAGGATTAGGGATTTATTATTATAGCCATATCTTATCTGGTGTCCATATATACTAATCCTTTATAGCGCATTTTCATTTTCTCACAACGAGCGGTTTTGCTTCCGGCTTGTCCGGTCAAGCTGATTTGCCCCTGCCAAAAATTGGGTGGGAAAGTGTAGTGGGGGTAAAGCCTTGCCGGTTTTGCTGCTTGACACCTCTGTCGAGGGGGATTAATCTGGAGTTCAGGCAGAGGATTTTCAAGATTTATTATAACTTGGCATTTCAGGGTTTCTGATTCAATTAACTTGTTGTCGAGAGAGAACGCACATGGATATCAATCGGCTAACAGTCAAATCCCAGGAAGCGCTGGGCATGGCGCAGTCGCTGGCGCGCCGGCAGGAGCATAACCAGGTCACCGGCCTGCACCTGCTCCAGGCTTTGCTGGAACAAGAAGGCGGCTTGGTAGAGCCCATCCTACAGCGCTCGGGGATTTCCTCGGGAATGATCAGGGATGCCATTAACCGGCGCCTGGCAAAGCTCCCGCAGGTCGAGGGTGGAGAGCAATATATCGCATCTGACCTCAAGAAGATCCTGGACTGTTCTGCTGAGCGCGCCCAGAAAATGGGCGATGAATTTATTTCAACTGAACACCTGCTGCTTGGAATCTTCGATTCCTCTTCGGATGCGGGCAAAGCCCTTAAAGATGCAGGTGTTGATCTTAAAGCTATGGAAAAGACCATTAAGTCTATCCGGGGTGGCCAACAGGTTTCCGATCAAGACCCGGAGAGCAAATACCAGGCGCTGGAGAAATACTGTCTGGATTTCACCGCCCTGGCCCAGCAGGGCAAACTCGACCCCGTTATCGGTCGGGATGAAGAGATCCGCAGAACCATGCAGGTGCTTTCCCGCCGCACAAAAAATAACCCGGTTTTGATTGGGGATCCGGGCGTGGGTAAAACCGCTATTGTTGAAGGTATTGCCGGTCGCATAACTGCCGGCGACGTGCCTGAGAGCCTGCAACATAAGCGCCTGTTAGCATTGGATCTCGGGGCGCTGGTTGCCGGCGCCAAGTATCGCGGGGAATTTGAGGATCGCTTAAAGGCGGTGCTCAAAGAGATCACTAATGCGGAGGGCTCCATCATACTATTTATTGATGAGTTGCATACGCTGATCGGGGCCGGGGCCGCAGAAGGGGGACAGGATGCGGCCAACCTCTTGAAACCCGCCCTGGCGCGCGGCCAGCTTCGTTGCATCGGCG
>JAFGNG010000011.1 GCA_016927125.1 Planctomycetota bacterium
GTTCGGCGTCCATTCAGGTGGGAGAAAATAATAAAAATTCCAGCTACCAGCTCCATTAGTACCATCTTCCGGCCAGTCCGGTTCCTCTGTGGAGGAGTGTTTACTATTGCAGCGATAATAATAACCCTTCGGATTAGTCGGCTGGACAATATCGCCGACATAATACTCCACCCAAGGCCGCCAGGTGAGGGTGGAGGCGCCGTCGCCGACTAAGAGGATCTTTTTCTTGTCTGGATCGGTTTTGTAAATCATGGTGGGTAGCAACTGCTCCACTCCGGGGAGGAAGAGGGGGGCAATAGCTTCCCAATTGACACTGCCATCGCCAGTAATTGTTTCGCCGGCAGCAGTTATAGCTCCCCAACCCGGTTCATTGTCTGGATTAATATCCGAACGCCCTGACGCAGTGCAGATAAAGGCAAACTGGGTAAACCTGGTTCCGTCCTGCGTGTTCACGCTGCGCGGGCGGATAATGTCGCCAATCTCATAGTACTTTTCTGCCTCCCATTCCGGGAAGGTACTGCCAACGCGTTCCCACTGTACGCTGCCATCATTAAGGATATTGCCAATTGCACCAAACCTGTCATCAGCCTCGAGATACCAGTCGGGTTCGTTGAGAGAGGAAGTGCCTTTTTTAATACACTTATAAACCCCGGTGATGCCTGATTCCAGGGAGGGGCGCACCAACTCGCCTTCTTCATACTCATGGTTCCGCTGCCAGACCTTGCGGGTCAAGGGGCCGCAGGCATTCAAAATCATGGCGTTCATGAGCGCGCGCGGCGCAGTGTTGATATTGATGGGGCCGAAGGCGAGATCGGTTTCATCGCTCTTCTTCAGTAACGGCGCCCCGAAGGGGGTGAAGAGGGTTTCCAGGCGCTTCCGGAAGCCAACATAACCACCCGTAAAGGGATCTCCGGGTTCGCCTTTAAAGGTTTCGCCAAAGAGGCTGAGCGCGTGCAGCCAGGAGTAGGTGTTTTCCTTGAAGATTGTTGAGGCGGCATAGGCAGTCAGCATCCCGAGTTCGCTGTCAATCCTCCCGCTCTCCAGGATGCTGGCCAGGCGCGTGGCCTGGACATGATAGCGGCATTGCCAGGAAACACTACCCTCGGAAAAAGGAAGAGCTGTTACATCAACATGGCTTGCCCAGTCTGGTTCAGAGCCGCCTGAAGTCCCTGCAGTTGTACACAAATACTCGCGGTTGGGGGCAGGCCCGGTATCGCTGACATCGGTCGGGTAAACCACCTGCCCTTCCTGATACTCCGTGTTGGGCTGCCAAGCGGCTGGCGGCGCCAGTAGGCGGCCGGAAAGGTCGATGGTCAGCACGGCGTAGCGGGTCTTGACCTTGTCGTCATCGGTGATCTGCGCGCCCTCAAGGGGGGCGCTGGTGCATTCAAACCATTTTGCCTTGCCGTCGAAATTGACCTCCACACCGTTAAGGGTGCGATTGTTGGAAATAGTGGGATAGGGATCGAAATTCTGGTCCTTGGGGGTGTTGGGAGGAGGAGTAGTAGGCAAACCCGCGGGCACATCAAATTGGAAGCACTCGCTGTTGATCTTTTCATCCGAAGCAGACTTACCACCCACATAACAAAATGTCGAGAACCAGGCATCGTCTAAAGAAGTGTTTTTATCTATATCATTATAGTCATCATTGGCGTGCCGGTCCAAGAGGTTGAGCGCGTGGCTGAGGCCGGAGCGGGCGGCGATCTTCGCCTGGATGCCATGCTTCAGGTTAGCGCCGATATCCTCCTGCATGCGCATGGTGGTGATAAAAACCACCGCCATCATCGAGATAATCGCCAGCACCCCGATGCAGACTATCAGCACGCTGCCCTGTTCGGTGCGCCGGCGCTTAAAACTATCCCTCCCCCCGGTGGGAAAACCAGGGCCACATCTTTGTTCCACAAGCACTCTCCCGCTTGTCTTTGTGGCACAGGCGCTCCAGCCGGTGGCTTCCACCTCTGGTCTATGAGTTATGAATCCTGAATTTTTCATTGCTCGTTCCTTTGTCATGGCAGTACCTGCACGCTGATTATTAAACCTTATTGATTAGTCTCGGGATTCTGGTCATACCCCGGGATCCTGACCGTAAAACTGAATTCCTTCTCGGTTTCGGTCCGGGGATCCTCGAGCGTGTACCGCACCGTGATCTTCTCCGGCCAGCCATCATTATCATCATCCCAGTTAAAGTCGCGCGCTTGGGTTTCATTATTAAAAAGCACTTCAAACGCGGTGATCTTGCGGTCGAAGATGTATTCGGTAGAATTGATGTCAAAAGTGTAAAGGGACGCAGGATTGTCCAGATAGCTGTCGAGATTCGCCTGGGAGCCTTCCAACTCCGGATCAAAGGCGGTGACCTCCTTGCGCATCAGGTAGCCATCCTTGCCATTATAGTCGCCGCCGGTGGCGTCGGTTGTATCCCAATTCCAAAGGTACCGCACCCAGACGAGATCATGAGGTGGCTCCTCATCACTCGGGGGATCGCCGTCATACTCGGTGTCGGTGCCGGTTCTGGAGGTGAGGAAGATGAATTTCACCTCCCGCTCGCCAGGGGCATCATTACCGCCGGTATAACGAATCAACCAGCGATGCTCGGCATCAATATTATCACCATCCGGGTTCCGGTCATGATTATTATTCAAGCAAGGGTTAATGCTCTCCAACTCATTCATCATCCGCGACATGGTGGCATAGCCCCGGCTGTGCAGGTTGACCTGGCTGGTGGTGCGGTTGATCGCGCGGGTGGCGGTATTCAGGCTCATGGTGACAACCATCAGGATGATTGCGCCCAGCCCGAGCGCCACCAGGAGTTCAGTAAGGGTAAAGGCATTTGGTCGTCGCATCACGGGTTCGCTCCTTGCCGGGTTAAGGTTTCTTCCGCCGGGATTATTCAATTTTCTTATCACAATAATCATAAATACTGGCCTCGTAGACCCCGGCCAGGTCGGCGTCCTCGCCGTACTGGGGGTTCTTCGGGTCCTGCCGGTGCACCTGGATCACCATCCGCCGCAATTCATTGACACCGAGGCATTCCCACTCAATATCGCCATCTGAGATGGTATCGCCTTTAAGTGGTTTACTATTCCAATCTGGCTCAGTTACACCAGAGACATCACTTTTATTAACCGCATCGGTGCAGAGGTAGGTGCGATTGCTGCCGAAGGGGGAGATAATATCCCCGTCTTTGTAATCATACTCCGCCGTCCATCGGTCGCCGGGGTCGATTTCTTCAACATGCCAAACCAGATCGCTACCGTCGTCCAAAATCCCGGTGTCAGTATCCGCGTCATCCCAATCCGGCTCGCTGCTGGAGCTGGTGCCTTTTTGCACACAGACAGCGCGGCGCCAGCGCTCCGGGATAAGGACGTAATCGCCGAGCTTGTACGGGGTATTATTATACCAGGTATGCTCCTTGCTTGGCCGGGAGTTATAGGGAAAGAAGGTGCAGTAATAGCCTTCGTAGCGTTCGCGCTCCCAGGTCACGGTATTGTCAACGAGTTGGTTCTTTGTATCCACCCCGCTCCAGTTTCGCTCGCTGGAACTGGATTCCCCGGCAACCACGCAGCGGTAACGGTAACTCCGGTATCTCCAGATGTCTTTGGAATCAACTTGGTTCTCAAGGAAATCATCGGTTGGCCTGACATAATCGCCGACTTTGTAGGCTTCGCCGGCTTCCCACTGGGGGTATTCCGGGACGCGGATCATGGCGCGATGGCAAATCCAGTTGCTATTGGGTTTAAACTCCTCCTGATCATCATCTCTCCAATATAGCGGTTCACTTCCGCTGAGCTTGTGCGTACTATTGCATTCATAATAATAACCGTTCTGGACAACGGGAAAGACCATATCGCCGGGAACGCCGCCACCACTATCTTCATCAAGATACTCCCTGCCAGGTTCCCAGAAGTAAAACCGGAGGCGAAAGAGGATGGGGTTTCCTGAGCCAGGCTTCGGGTCAGCCGCCAGCTCCTCGAGCTTGCTGGCGACATTGCGCGCGGCCAGCGAACCGGTCTTGTTCGCGATCGCGCCGCCTCCCCAGGTGACCGCGACCGGGAAGACCGAAAGAACCCCGGAGAGGCCGATGCCGAGGATCAGGATCGCCAGGGAGATCTCGGTCAGGGTGTAGCCCCGCTGGCCCTGGCGGCCAGGTCGGAGGAGTGGGAAGTGAGCTTTGGGTTTTTCCGTCTGCATGGCATACTCCGGGAGCTTAGTCGAATTCTTCAAAAAGTTCGCCTGTCATCAGGTTAATGTTAATATGCCGGAACTTGGAAAGGTCGTTCTTGTCCTCATAAGTGAATCCCTCTACGCCGACGACCAAGGTGTCCTCGCCATTAATGTCGGTGTTGATGACGGTGGTTGCACCGGTTTCCAGCAAACTAATCCGGCCATTGTCATTCGCTTCTTGATGCATGGGAATAATTTCCCCGCCCGGGGTAATCTTGAGGTAAGACTCCTTGCCAAAGGAATCGTTGATCACCTTGAGAACGCCGCTGGGGTCCTTCGTGCCGTCATACTCATACATATCCTTGGTCACGCATAAAAGCTTCGCGCCCTTGGTCATCAGGATCGGCCTGCCCACCACCATGACCTTGCGCCGTGTTGAATCATTCCAGGCATCACCCCAGGCATCCGGCTCCTCGCCCGCGTAGATCACGAGCATGTGTTCGAAGGGTTTGATCGTATTGAACGAGACATAATAGATCTCGCCGGTGCGGGCTGCTTCGGTCATGGCCTTCTGGATAGC
Source organism: Planctomycetota bacterium (assembly GCA_016927125.1). GTDB lineage: Bacteria > Planctomycetota > SZUA-567 > SZUA-567 > JAFGNG01 > JAFGNG01. The sequence continues at coordinate 4,742 of JAFGNG010000011.1, forward strand.
GGACTGGATGACGATAATGCCGGAGGCCAGGGTCTTGCCCTCGAACATCGGCTGGATAATGGGGAGGCTGACCGCGGTCACCAGGATGATAATGCCGATCACCACCATCATTTCAGTCAGGGTAAAGCCGCGGCGGGGGTGCTGTCTCATGGCTGTTTCCTCCAGTTCCCGAGCAAGTTGTCGGTGCGGATTTCCATCTGTTGGTTATCGCTGAGTTCGGAAAAATTCGTGGGATAATTTATCGGATCGCCGGTCGAGTAAATATAATAAGGCAGCTTGGGCAGTTTGCTCCCGTCAATATCTTCATCCGTATCGTTATCAGATTCGAACTCGGTCCGGTAATGAAACACATGCGCCGGAGCTTTCCCTTTCTTATAGTCATCGGTAGTAGGCGCATCCCCCGGAATAAACCAGGGGTCCATCAAGAGGGCGAAGCATTTTTCGATATCATTCTTATCGCCATAGGTATAGAAGTCCTCCTTCGTGTAGCTCAACGGGGCAGGCTTGGCTACCTGGCGGTTTTTATCCCAGTATTTACCCATCCCTTTGAGGATCAATTGGCCGTCGTCATCAAGTTCCGGCTCGGTTTCGTTAGTTTTTTTAGGCATAATCTCTCCGCCGCAGAGGTAGAAGGCGATCATGGAATCCTTCGCCATCAGCTTTTCCTCATCGGTAAAATTCTTATATGGCACGACATCTTCATCGATATCATCCGGGTTCGGCAGGTAGCCGAAGGTGGACTTAAAGATCGAGAGCGCTTTGTCAATCTCGCCGATGGTCTGCACCGCCCTGACTTCCACGGCCTTACCCCTGACACTGCTGACTACCGCCAGGGTTAATCCCGCCAGGATGCTGATCACTGCAATCACAATCAGCAATTCCACCAGGGAAAACCCGGCCGTATTCTTCTTCTGGTTATAGCCAGCCCGTGCCGGGGGGGCGTTCAGGATTGTTTTTGCAAATAACATGCGCATCTCCTACCTGTAGACCACGACTTCAATATCATCAAAATCACTGAGAAGGTCGGTTTCTTCAGCGCTGTCAAGAACCATCACCTGGCTCTTGGGCGGAAGTTTATATTGCGTGGTCAGGTCGCTGCGGATCGTGCCCTGGGGGTATTTCACAGTGCCGGGCCAAAATACCATGAAGTCCTTGCTGTCAGTACCAAAGGAGCGGATGGTGATAGTTTTGTCGTCATCATTGACAAAGAAGAGGTAAGGCTCGCCCCAGGGATCGGCCAGCACGCGGCATTCGTCGGTTTCAACCGGCGGCTTCTCCCATTCGGTCAGAGATTTGCCGCCAGAATCCGGCTCTTCATATTCATCCTTCTTCTCATCAACCCAGTCGGAGAGTTGCCCTTCGTTGATGTAGCCCTTGTTGTCCAACAGTTTATAGAGGGTTGAGCTTTCATCTGGATCATCGGGATCTGCTTTTTTCCTGATATACACGCAATGCCACTTGTTACGGGCGGCGGGATCCGGGAAAAGAGGATCGTCTTTGCTATAGATCCTCTTGTCCTCACTCATAATCCCGGCAAGCATTGAGGCAAGCTTGTTCATCTCCATCTTGGCTTGTTTGACCTTGGCGTCCTCTCCGCCGGCGAATACCGTGGTCAAGAGCAGCCCCGCGAGGATCGCGATAATGCTGATCACCACCAGCAGCTCGATCATGGTATAGCCCCGGAGGGCCGGTCTGCTCATCCGCATAAGTTAATCTCCCTTTAGGTTATAATAGATATTATCGTTATTGGGGCCGAAGGGCAAAGCGCCATCGTTGATGTCGAGGGGTTCGTCTTTGTCAAACTTCTTTGCCTTTTGTGGGGGCTCAAGCGGCCAGACGCTGAAAGTATCGTCTGTGACTTTCTTGTTGGCATCCTCCTTGCCATCAGGGCCAAGGCTGTAGATGAAGATCACCGGGTGGATCATGTCGGGATTAATCTCTTCAGGGTCCCCGTCTTCGTTCAACACTTGGACCCGGTCCGCAAACTCCACAGTATAGATATCCTCGTCATCGGCATCATTAGGATAAAAATCTTTATTTTCGTATTTATCGGTGTAGATATATTTAAAGGGCGCGCCAAAGGGGTCGATCAGCCGGTTCTTGGTGTCCAGGAGATCCTGGTTGACCACAAAGTGCTCGCGGAAATCCGGGGTAATGATCCCGTTTTGAACCTCTTCGCTCACCATGGTGATATTGTTTTCATGATTATATTTTAATTCTTTTTCTTCTTGGGTGCTTGAGGGTTTGATGGGGGGATATTTCTGCGGCTCGGGATAAAAGCCGAATTCGGTCTTGAAGGATTCCAGGGCGAGGTAGAGGGTTTTAATCCGGGTAAAGGTAACCGCGTTGTTGGCGTCGGTCTTGAGGGTATTCATGGCGACAATCCCAAGCCCCATGAGAATGGAAATAATCGCGATCACCACCAGCATCTCCGCCAGGGAGAAGCCCCGCCTAGCTCTGTTCCCGCCGGTTTGTGTTAGACAACTGGACATTAAACAACCTCCCTGTATTTTAAAAAAATCAACTCCCCTAAAGAGCTGTCAGTTCCGTTACCTGCCAAAAGGCGGCCACCATGAAGATCGCCAGGGCGCCGGTGCGGACCAGGATAATGTCCACGCCTGAAACCACGCTGGTGCGGCCGGTCAAGCGTTCTACGAGCCAGCAATCCAGTTCCGAAAGCTTACGCGCGCCCAGGGCAAGAAAGAGCCCCACCGCCAGACTGACGAGCGATACCGTGAGCCAGGTTACATAAAACATTTTTTCGGCCCCGGCCAGGCGCTGCCAGGCAAAGCCGAAGAGCAATAGCACCACCACCGCGCCGACGAGTGATGCCGCCAGGAGCGCCCGCCCTGCCCCGTTCGCCGGGGTGGGAATCCCGGCCGGGAGGTTCGCCATCACCGCCGGGCGCAGGCCCTCGCCCAAGCGCAAATTCCCGAGCGTTTGGGAAAGCATTTTGTCTTCACTGGTTTCCGTCCACATGGTTTTATTCCTTCTCGATAAAACCAAAACTCTTTACAGCTTTTCTCGCAGTTTTTTAACCGCCCGCTGCAACCGCTTGTCCGCCGCTTCCGGGGTTATGCCCAGCATCCTGGCGGTTTCCGCGCGTCCCAAGCCGCCGGCGTAACGCAAGAGGATGATCTGTCGGTCATTCTCGGCCATATCCTCCATCGCAGCCATGATCCTAAGGTGCTCCTCATTTTGAATCGCTGCCATCGGCGGCTGATCGCCAGGGGCATGTTGCCGCTGCGCTTCAGCTTCACGGGCCAGGCCCTGGCGCTGTACGGTGCGATGGCGCACCCAACTGATCGCGTGGTTTCGGCAGATGGCATGCGCCCAGGCAGCGAACTTTTCCGGTTCCGCAAGGGTGCCCAGGCGGCGATAAGCCTCGATGAAAACCTCCTGTGCGATATCCCGGGAGGCTTCGCGGTCGCCAGTATGCGCATAGGCGGTGGCGGTCAGCGCTTCGCCGTACCTCTGTACCAGTTCGCCAAAAGCCTCTCGATCTCCAGCAAGAATCGCCTCTACTATGTTAGTATCACTTTTCTTCATCGCGTTCTCGCGCAAACGGCGCGGATAGACGCCGTTCATAATAAAGTCGCACCTCGGCAGGAAACTTGGACAGAAAACCTGGGTTTAATCCCAAGGCTTTGTTATTTCTGGAGTTATCGGCGAAGAATAGGAATTATTACCCTGTATCATGATCCCGGTCCTTGTGAAACCTACAGCACCCCCTTGCTGCTCGGGATATCTTCTTCGCGAGGATCATGCGTAACTGCCATCCGCAAGGCGCGGCCGACAGCCTTGAAGGCTGCTTCCAGAATGTGGTGTGGATTTTTTCCTGCCCGCTGTTCAATGTGCAGGTTGATACCGGCGGAATTGCTCAACGCCTGGAAGAATTCCTGCGCCAGGCAGGTATCGAATTCGCCGACCTTCTCCGCGCCCGCTTCCAGCGTATAAACCAGGCGGGGCCTGCCGGACAGGTCGAGCGCCACATCCACGCGCGCCTCATCCATCGGCAGCAGGCAGAAGCCGTAGCGGGTAATGCCTTTCTTGTCGCCGAGGGCGTGGGCAATGGCCTTGCCCAGCAGCAGGCCGACATCCTCGACCGTGTGGTGGGCATCGACATCAATATCCCCGTGTGCTTCGATCGTCAGATCCATCAGGCTATGCCGCACCAGCAGGGTCAGCATGTGATCGAAGAATCCCACCCCGGTTTCGATGGAGTTCTTGCCGCTGCCATCGAGATTGAGCGTCAGGTTAATATCGGTTTCCTTGGTCTTCCTGGTTTCCTTGGCATTCCTTCCGGCCATGAGTGGTTCTCCTTATGAAACTTGGATGGCATTATAATCACTTCAAGTCTTGGTGACCCTTTTCCCCAGGATCTCCTCCAGCGCGGACAAGAGCGCGTTGATCTCCCGGTCGGTGCCGATTGAAATCCGCAGGCAATCATCCAGCCGCGGGGTCTTGAAGTAACGCACCAGGATCTTCCTCTCCTTGAGGGCGAGGGAGATCTCCTCGGCTGGCATCGAAGTAAAGCGCGCCAGGACGAAATTAGACTGTGAGGGGTAGATCTCCTCGGCCAGGAACTGTAACCCCCGCAGGAGATGCTTGCGGGAAGCCAGTACCATTTCAACATTCCGCCGCATGGTCTCCCGGTCGGTCAAGGCTGCCGTGCCTGCTACCTGCGGCAGGGTGCCAAGGTTATAGGAATCCTTGACCTTGAAGAGTTCCTTGATCACCCGTTCGGCGGCGA
>JAFGNG010000111.1 GCA_016927125.1 Planctomycetota bacterium
ATTTGCAGGACATCATCGCCATCCTCGGCATGGACGAACTCTCCGACGAGGACAAGCTGACGGTCGAGCGCGCGCGCAAGATGCAGCGCTTCTTCTCGCAGCCCTTCTTCGTGGCCGAGCAGTTCACCGGCCTGGCGGGCAGGTATGTGCCGATCAACGAAACCATCGAGGCATTCTCGGCGATCATCGATGGCGAATGCGATAAATTACCAGAAGACGCCTTCCTGTATGTCGGCAACCTCCAGGAGGCGCACGATAAGGCCAAGAGTTTGTAGTATATTTAAGTAGTGTCTTGAGCACAGGTTAAATTAGCAGTACGAAGTAATTTTCGATCAGGTATTATTATTAATGCAAGGGAGCTTGCTTTGTCCGCCCAGGAAAAAGAATCCTTCCAGCTTGAGATCATAACCCCTGAACGGGAGGTCTTGAAGACTATGGTTACCCGCGTGGCGGTAACCGGCCAGAATACTATCTTCGAAATCCTTCCCGGCCATGAAGCCTTGCTCTGCCCGCTCGGGGTAGGGTTGCTGGGGGTGCAGAAGCCGGGCGAGGATACTGAAGACCTCTACGCGGTTCATGGCGGCTTCCTGGAAGTCTCAGATGATGCCGCCACGATCCTTGCCGATTCCGCGGAGCACGGTGACGAGGTTGATCTCGCTCGTGCCCGGGAAGCCATGCAGCGCGCCAAGGATAAACTTGCAACCCGGATGGATACGGGCAAGGAGTGGGATCTCGACCGCGCTGACCTGGCCCTCAGGCGTGCCCTGGCACGGATCAATGCCTCGGAAAAAAATTACTTTATCTAAAGCGATCAATCCTCCGGCAAGATCTTATAAGTTAATGGCAGAAAACCGATTACACGAGTTGGATAAGCGGGTTATTCCTTCCGGTTTACCCTCAAATTTAACTGGCTTTTTAGATCCAGCCTAAGTATCATGATCTCATTCAGGTAAATGGCTTAACCTGAAGCTAAAACGGCATTTATTTTTTAAAGCACTTGCAGTATTAACAACGTGGAAAAGGAATAAGAAAATGGCACCAGAACTTAAGCCCGGCAAAATTTTTCTCAACAGCGTCAATACTATGCTTACGCAGACTGCCGAGCTGCTTGATCTCGATACCCGGTTTCCCCAACAGCACCTTTTGGAAAGGATTATTATCCCCGACCGGATTATCAGTTTTCGGATTTCCCTTCAGCGGGATGACGGTTCCATCGATGTTTTGACTGCTTACCGGGTGCAGAATAATAATTTCCGCGGCCCCTACAAGGGCGGCATCCGCTGGCACTCCTCCGTGGATCTTGATGAAGTCCGCGCCCTGGCGGCGCTGATGACGGTCAAGACCGCGGTGGTGGGCGTACCGCTGGGTGGCAGCAAGGGCGGGGTAGTACTACCGCAAGGCACCCGCTATTCCAAACCTGAACGCGAACGGTTAGCGCGAAAATATGTCAACGGCCTGGTCAATGATGTCGGGCCCAAGAAGGATATCCCGGCGCCGGATGTCAATACTAATTCACAAGTTATGGCCTGGATGGCTGACCAGTACAGCAGGTTCACCGGAGAGACCATTACCGCTGCCTTTACCGGCAAACCTTTAATCATGGGCGGCAGCCAGGGGCGCACCGAAGCGACCGGCTTCGGCTCAATCATGGTGTTGAAACGTCACGCGATCAAAAATGATATTGAACTCCGGGGCAAGACCATGGCGGTCCAGGGCTTCGGCAATGTCGGCAGCCACGCTGCCTTGAAGGCCACGCGGGATGAAGGCATCAAGGTTACCCATGTCTCCAACGAAACCGGCTGTATTACCAATCCCGAGGGGTTGGATATTCCCAAGCTGATCGAGTGGATTACCAAGGAAGGGCAAAAGGGGCTGCTGTCCTTCCCCGGCGGCAAGGTCACCCCGGACAATATCTTTACCGTGGATGTGGATATCTTACTCCCTGCCGCGCTGGAGAACTCGGTTAAGGCGGAGTACGTCAAGGATATCAAGGCTTCCTTGATCTTGGAAGGGGCAAACGGCCCCTTGACCTCGGAGGCGGATGAACTCGCCAACAAGGCTGGAATCACGGTCCTGCCCGATGTCCTGGTCAATGCCGGCGGGGTGACCGTCTCTTATTTCGAGATGGTACAGAATGAGAACCAGGACCGCTGGAGTTTGCAGTACGTCCTCGAACGCCTACAAGGAATCATGTTTGACGCGTATGACCGGATTTATGATAACGCGAAGAAATACAAGTGTTCGCTTCGCAAGGCCGCAATCCTATCAGCCCTCAACGATATCGCGGTCGCCTGTGATATGCGCGGGGTGCAGTAACCGCCAGGATGGATTAAAATTATAAAGGGAAAACCGATGCGGAAAACCTTTATCCTCGACACCAATGTCCTGTTGCATAATGCCAGTTCCGTGGAGTCCTTTGCCGACAACCAGGTGGTGATCCCGATGGCGGTCATCGAGGAACTCGACCGCTTCAAGACACATAGTGATGAGCGCGGCCGCAACGCTCGCGCGGTGATCCGCCGCATCGACGCCCTGCGCGCCAAGGGGAGCCTGCGCGAAGGCGTCCCCATGGAGAATTCCGGGATCCTCAAGATCCTCACCGGGGGTGGCAGCATGAAAGAGCTCGGCCTCGAGGAGGATCTCCCGGACAACCGCATCATCCGCCTGGCCTATTACCTGAAACAGGACGGCGAGAATGTCATCTTCGTTTCCAAGGATATCAACGCCCGCCTCAAGGCCGATGCGCTTGGGATTGTCGCGCAGGACTTTGAGAAGCAGAAGGTTCGCTTCGACGAGCTCTTCAACGGTTACCAGGAGGTTGACGTCCCCGCCCAGATGGTCGACGACTTTTACAAACAGGATAAATTTCCCTTTCCGAAGCCGGAAACCTTTCCCAACGAGTTTGTCCTGCTGAAGGATGAAACCAATCCCAAGCATACGGCGCTAGGCCGCGCCACCCGTGACGGGGTTGGCAAGAATAACGGCCTCAACAGCGCCGAGGGCCGTGACCCCGTGTTGCTCCACCTGAACCCGCATTCGGATCATGCCTGGAACATCAAGCCGCGCAGCAAGGAGCAGCGCATGGCCCTGGAGTTATTACTTGATCCTGCTGTGCGGTTGGTGACGCTCGTGGGCAAGGCCGGTACCGGCAAGACCCTGCTGGCGATTGCCGCCGCGCTCGAAACCACCCTGCGCCAGCAGCAGTATGATAAAATTCTGATCTCTCGCCCGATTATTCCCCTCGGCAAGGACATCGGCTTCCTCCCTGGCAGCAAGGATGAGAAGCTGACCCATTGGATGCAGCCCATCTTCGACAACCTCGCGTATCTCATGCAGGAGAAGGATAAGGAAGGCGCGGGGCAGAAGGTAGATAAAAAGATTGAAGATCTCCAGAGCAAGCACCAGATCGAACTCGAGGCTTTGACCTATATCCGCGGACGCTCACTCAGCAACCAGTACGTAATTGTGGATGAAGCGCAGAACCTGACCCCGCACGAAGTCAAGACCGTGGTCAGCCGCTGCGGGGAGGGCACCAAGATGGTGCTGACAGGCGACCCTTACCAGATTGACAACCCCTACCTCGACGCCTCCAGTAACGGCCTCTCCTACGCGGTCGAACGCCTCAAGGGCGAGATGCTCCACGGGCATATCACCCTCTACAAGGCCGAGCGCAGCCCGCTGGCGGAGATCGCCGCGGAGCTGCTATAACCAATTAAAGTAAAAGAGTTAGCTCTGATTAGAGAAGGAGATCATTACCGCCTTCTGGACCGCTTGACCTGGCGGATAAACTCCTTGGGGTAGATGATTAACGCGCCGCTGGGATGCTGATAAGATGACTTGAAAAGTATTTCCTGCATCTCTTCCGCTGTCAACTCAGGATTAACCTCCCAGCCCAATGCTAATACGCCAGCCACATAGGGTATTGTCCAACTCAAACCGCCTCGCCCATAGTAGGTGTAGCTATCCTTATCTTTCTGATATTTCTCAGCAACTGTGCGGATTGATGAGGGCGCAAGAACACTATCTTGAGATGGACAATATTCTTGTCCTGGCGCTCCAGGGGTAGATTTGCTTACCTTTTCTGGATCATACGGATCGTAATAGCAACGCCCAAGGATTCCCCGATGATTGGTGCAATCCAAGACCATGATCCCGTCTTGTTCTGCCCGTAGACAGGCTTCATCCCACATTTCATTATCCTTGGTAAAGGGAGAGCCATTGCCGGAAGGGGCGGCGGAGACAGAAACCACCCGGATCTTTTTTCCCCTGGGTAAGCTTTGGTTCTGCTCAATGATCCAATCCAAGGCAGCCGCTTGGTAAGAAGCGTCTTTAGTCCAAGAGGGGGCGGCGACATAATAAAGCTTGGCTCCGGGCGCGGTGCCACAATTGGTGCCCACCAGCAGGCTGGCCACCGCCGGGCCATGCATGCTGCTAACCTCGCCGCCACAGCCTACATCATGGTAAGCCACGATCTTATCTTTGAATTCCGGATGATCAAGGTAAGTCGGTTGATCAATAATAGCGACATTCACCCCTTTGCCGGTAATGCCTTCCTTGTGAATCTGCCGGATCCTGAGGCCAGGATTCTTCGCCTGGTGCATGATTTCTGCAGGCCGTGATTTTTTTGGAAGTTCAGAAAGGTCAGGCCAGATGGTATCAACATTGAATACCAGGGTCGGGATAATCTCCGGCTTTGACAAGAGATCAATTTTACTTAAATCTTTCCAACGGGCATTATCATACTCATTAACTGAGTTGATAATTGTAATCGGGGGGTCGTAATCGGCACAGGTTGTCTCTGCGCAATATATCAGGAAGAAAGTCAGCGCCGCCAGTACGCTCACAATAGTCCTCTTATTGTTCATGAGACAAGCTCCTAAAAGATTTCAGGCGTTTCGGTTTCAGCCGTATCATCACTACTTGAGCCTACAGGCTGATTACCGGTCAGGTAGATTGCGCCAACCATGTCATTGCGGAAAAACATTCTGGCGCCTAAATCTTTTAGTACATAGTGACTAGAGCCCTGCCTGTCATTAAGTTCTTTGTGTAAAGTACCTTCATTTCCTGTCATATTATTCATGGGGCCTCCGGTGATAGTCTGGGTAGGCTCGCCAAGCTTTTCAAGGACATCATCGAGCGAATCGCCAATCTCGATGGCATTGCGAAAGACATACCCCATGGCATCGGATTCAAAGCGCAACTCCCTGACTGTGCCATTAGTCATCCATACCGCAAACTGATCCGGATATGCCGCAACATACATTTCGGGGAGGTTATCTTTGGTGTAAATCTC
>JAFGNG010000112.1 GCA_016927125.1 Planctomycetota bacterium
ATGAATACCGATATCTTCTGCTTCGGCCCGCCGGATCTGCCGCGTGAAAACCTGCCCAAGGGCGCGCTCCACCCGATGCGGATCATGAAGGGCGTGGTCTCCGGTGTGCGCGACTACGGCAACCGCATGGGCATCCCCACCGCCAACGGCGCAATTTATTTTGATGAGCGGTACATTGGCAATCCCCTGGTTTTCTGCGGCACCGTTGGAATCATCCCCCGGGAGATGGTGGAGAAAAAGGCCCATCCGGGGCAGGCTATAGTGATTGTCGGCGGCCGCACCGGCCGCGATGGTATCCACGGGGCGACCTTCTCCTCGGTGGAGCTGCACGAGGAGTCCGAGAGCGTCTCCTCCGGTGCGGTCCAGATTGGCAACCCGATTGAAGAGAAGAAGGTGCGCGACTTCATGTTGCGCGCACGGGATGCCGGATTGTACACCTGCACCACCGACTGCGGTGCGGGCGGCTTCTCCAGCGCCGTCGGAGAAATGGGCGAAAAAACCGGTGTGGTCGTGGATTTGGAGAAAGCGCCCCTCAAGTACAAAGGCCTCTCTTACGATGAGATCTGGATCAGCGAAGCCCAGGAGCGCATGATCTTTTCTGCTGACGAAGAAAACCTTCCGCAACTGGAAGCGTTGGCGAGGGAAGAGGACGTGGAGATGACTGCCATCGGCCGTTTTACCGACGACCAGAGGTTGCGCCTCAATTATAACGGCGTGGAGGTCGCCTGTCTCGAGATGGACTTCTTGCATAACGGCGTGCCGCGCATCGAGCGCGAAGCGGTCTGGGCTGAACCGAAGACATCAGAACCGGAAATTCCTGTGAAAGATAATTACGGTGATGACCTGAAACAGATCCTCGGCGCGTGGAATGTCTGCTCGAAGGAATGGGTCATCCGCCAGTACGACCATGAGGTGCAGGGCACCAGCGTCATCAAGCCGCTCGTGGGCAAGGCCAATGACGGCCCCGGCGACGCCGCGGTCATCGCCCCAGTCTTTGGTTCTCAGAAGGGCTTGGTGCTCTCGGTCGGTTTGAATCCCAAGTACAGCGCTCTCGACCCTTACGCCATGGCTGCCTCCGCGATTGACGAGGCCTTGCGCAATGTCATCGCCGTCGGCGGCTCCCTGCAGGAGTGCGCCGTATTGGACAATTACTGCTGGGGCAATTGCGACAAGCCCGACCGACTCGGCGGGCTGGTGCGCGCGAGCAAAGCCTGCTATGATATCGGCATGGCCTACGGCGTACCCTTCATCAGCGGCAAGGATTCACTCAACAATGAATTCGCCACCGGCGACGGCACCACCATCGCGATCCCGCCGACCCTGTTAATCAGCGCTATGGCAGTGATGGATGATATCAGCCTGGCTCTCAGCATGGACGCAAAGGCAGCCGGCAATCTGGTTTACCTTATCGGCAAAACCTATGACGAACTCGGCGCCAGCCATTACTACGAACTCTATAAAGAACTCGGCAAGAATGTCCCGATCGTGCGCCCGGTAGATGGCTTGCAAACCTTTAACGCCCTCTCGGGAGCGACGTCAAAACGCCTGGTGCGCAGTTTGCATGACCTCTCCGAGGGCGGTCTCGCCGTCGCGGCCGCGGAGATGGCTTTCGCCGGCGGTTTGGGCATGGAGTTAGCGCTTGAGAAAGCCATCTGCGGGGGAGAACTGAGCACCCCAGCCATCCTCTTCAGCGAATCGCAGAGCCGCTTCCTGGCTGAGGTTACTCCTGAAAAGGCAAAGGATTTCGAAGCCCTCTTGACAGACAAAGGTGTTGCCTTCGGACAAATTGGCACAGTCACCGACGCGCCGCGGATTGTCATCCAGGACAGCTCCGGCAAGGCAGTAATTGATGAAGATATCTATGGACTTAAAGAGGCCTGGCAAAAGCCATTGGCGTGGTGAAGCATTTTTTTGGAAGGAGAGAGTTATGGGTAGTAGCAAAGGGAAGTCACTGGGGTATATCCTCGCCGGTCTTGGGATCTTATTAATCGGGATTGCAGTCCTGCTCTTCGTACTGCGGACAACCCATTGCGGGCCAGGGGGGTGCCGAAGGGGATTAAATACTTATCCCGTCGAGCAAAAATCACATTACGGTTCTAGGCAGAAATTGACTCCTGATGAAGTAGTTGAAATTCTTACGCCTAAAACCAAGGATACCAAGGAAGAAATCCCGGCAAAGACAGCCGCTGAGCCGGTGGCAGAAGCAGCCAAGCCCTAAGGCCGGAAGTGAGATAGTAATAAAAACATGCTGATCTTATCCCGAGGAAAAATCACGCTCAAGCCCTCCTGGGGCGGTAGCAAAAAGGTAACGGTCGAAGGCGATCTCAAGCCTTTTGAGGCGCGGATCAAGTATTTCTTCGGCAAGCTGCCGGTTGCTTCGGGGGTGGTGCGCCTGCGCGGCAACCGCTTTTCCTTCAGCCGGGATTTCAGCGAAGAGACGCGGCAGCGCGCGCGGAATTTCCTCTTCGCCGAGTGCCAGGTGAAGGAGTCGTAATTCGTAGGGGTACGGCGGGCCGTGCCTGCTCTGAAAAAATCAACCAACATGGTATTATCTATAGAAATAATAAAAAGGAACAAAAAATGGCGGCGGTAAAAGCCCTGGTACTGCGGACGGCCGGAACCAACTGCGATGAAGAAACCCGCTACGCCTTCGAAGCCTGCGGGGCCGAGGCTGAGCTGGTCCATGTCAATAACCTTGTGAAGGGCGAGCATCATCTCTCGGCTTATCAGATTCTTGCGCTGCCGGGCGGTTTCACCTACGGCGATGACGTTGCCAGCGGCAAGGTCTTCGCGGTTGAACTGGTCAAGGCCCTGGGCCAGGAGCTCCAGGAGTTCGTCGATAAAGGCGGGCTGGTGATTGGCATCTGTAACGGCTTCCAGGTGCTGGTCAAGACCGGCCTCTTGCCGGACGCGCAACTCACCGGCGCTGAAGAGCGCAAGCTCACCCTCACCCATAATGATTCCCATAAGTTCGAGGATCGCTGGGTCTGGCTGGAAGCCGACCAAAATACCAGGTGTATCTTTGCCGAGGGCGGGGAGAGAATCCCGGTGCCGGTGGCGCACGCCGAGGGCAAGCTGGTCGCCCGTTCCCCCGAGGTCCTGGCGGAATTGGAATCTGGCGGCCAGGTGGTCTATCGTTACATTAATGAAGACGGCTCCGAGCCTTGCTATCCTGCCGACCCTAACGGCAGTATCGGCCATATTGCCGGGATTTGCGACCCCACCGGCCGGATTTTCGGCCTGATGCCGCATCCGGAACGGAATTTCTTCCCCTATCACCATCCCCAGTGGACCCGGCAGGGAATGAAGAAAGAAGGCGAGGGGGTGCGGATCTTCCGTCGCGCCGTGGAGGCCTGTCGCTGAGATTTTACTGCCCTATTCCTATAAAAGTTGAGAAGTATTGCACAAACCGTGGTTTTTTTGTATGCTTTGGGCTGCGGATTTAAAGGTCCCGGGCGTTAGAGCGCGGGAATTGTTCTGATATTGTCATCTTAATTAATCATAATGTTATGGAAGAAACTTAATGGATATAACCAATCGAAGGTTTGGCAAGTACCGGATTGTCTCCCGGGTAGGCCGCGGCGGTTTTTCCACGATTTGGAAGGGGGAATCAGTCAACGATCGCAACGAAAAGGTTGTGGTCAAGCTGATGCTACCGGAAAAGGCTGCCTATTGGCACAATCGGCGCATGTTCGCCCGCGAATGGAAGATCTGTCGTCGCTTCGATCATCCCGGGGTTCTCAAATATTTCGGTTGTGGCACCTACGAGGGCCTGCCCTACCTGATCCTCGAGTACTTTGAAGGCCGGACCCTGAAAGGGCTGATCTTTGATAAAAGCCCGCTGGTCTACGACCAGACCAGGGAGGTTATCACTAGTACCGCCTCCGCCCTGGCGCATGTCCACTCCTTCAACGTGGTGCACCGCGACATGAAGCCGGAAAACGTCATGATCAATAGTCAAGGCGAACTGCGGCTGATAGATTTCTCGCTTTCGCAGACCAAGTGGCAGCGCTTTGCTTCCATGAGCAGACGCCTCAGCGGCAGTCCCTCTTACCTTGCCCCGGAATTGCTCGCCGGCAAACCCGCTTCGGCCCGCAGCGATGTTTACGCCCTGGGTGTGATTATCTTCGAGATCATGACCGGCCGCCCGCCCTTTATCGGGGCGAATGCCAAGGAGGTGATGTCACAGCATATGCGCAACGCCCCCTCGCGGCTGAGCAAGCTCAATCCCGAGGTCACCCCGGCCTTGGAAAAGCTGGTGGCATCCATGCTGGATAAGGACCCCAACGGCAGGCCGGTGGACGGTGCCGAGGCCTTGCGCTGCCTGGAAGCCATTAAGATTTATTCCAAACCCCAGCCGGAAACCCCGGCGGAAGGAGAGGCAGATGATGCTTGAGAAGAACCTCAATTTCGAAAAGCCTCTGGATGATATCCGCCATCGCATTGAGGAACTGAGGATTACCGCCAGCCAGAGTAATCTCGATCTCAGCCATGAAATCGAAGCCATGGAAAAACAGCATAATTCCATGGCCCGGCGGGTCTATGCGAATCTTACCGCCTGGCAGGAGGTTAATGTCGCGCGCCATCCTGATCGGCCGCAGACCCGCGATTATATCGAAATGTGCTTTAGCGATTTCATGGAACTCCACGGCGACCGCTCCTTCCGTGATGACGGGGCGATTGTCTGCGGCCTGGGACAGCTCGGTAACCACCGCGTCATGCTGATCGGCGAACACAAGGGGCGCACGGTGGAAGAGCGCCATCTTTGTTATGCCGGTTGCCCGCACCCGGAAGGCTACCGCAAGGCCCTTTTGAAGATGCAGCTTGCGGAAAAATTCGACATTCCCATTGTCACCCTGGTTGACACCAAGGGCGCCTATCCCGGCGCGGGCGGGGAAGAACGCGGCGTCGGCCCCGCCATCGCCCTCAATCTCCGTGAAATGAGCCGCTTGCGCACGCCGATTATCGTCGCCCTCATCGGGGAAGGCGGTTCCGGCGGGGCGCTCGGGATTGGCGTTGGCGACCGGATCCTGATGCTGCAACACGCATATTATTCCGTGATCAGCCCCGAAGGCTGCGCCGCCATTCTCTGGCGAGATGCCAGCAAGGCTCCCCAGGCCGCCGCCGCGCTTAAATGTACCAGTCGCAATCTCAAGCAATTCGATCTCATTGATGAAATCCTGGTCGAGCCGATCGGCGGCGCCCATAAGAATCCCAAAGAAATGGCCCGGATCCTGAGCGACGCCATTATCAGGTCGCTCGATGAACTGCAGGGGGTGCCTCTCGACGAATTGATCGAGCGGCGCTACCAACGCTTCCGCCGGATGGGGCAATTCGAAGAAGCTACGGAAGCGCGGCTGCTCGAAGTGCTTTCCCCGCCTGCAACTCCGGTTAAAGAAATTCCAATAGATGAAAATGCAGTTGTTGAATCTTTAGGAACCAGCGGAGCCAGGGAAACCTTCGAAGAACCCGCAGCTTCGCCCGCAGCTCTGGACAGCGAAGCAGATAATGACATTGAACCGGGGGAAGAGGAGAAGGATTCATAGGGAAGGAATTCTGAAAGCCGCTTTTCTCAGATGTCTTTCTATTCAACCCCAGACCATAAACTTCCCTGCACTTGGATGGGAGAGGGCAATGCCTCCAAACTTTGCAGATCACCTGGCCGACGCATGCCGGGAAAAGAAGAGCATAGTCTGCGTCGGGCTTGATCCCCACCCGGATAAGCTCCCGCCCACCTTTGCCGATGAAGATCCCGTTACCGCCGCCGCCGCCTTCTGCCGGGCGATTGTCGATGCGGTGGCCGACTGTGTGCCCGTGGTAAAACCCAATATCGCTTTCTTCGAAGCCCTCGGCCCGCTGGGCGTGGCGGCTTATGCCGATCTCTGCGCCTATGCCTGCAGTAAGGGCTTGCTCGTGATTGGCGACATTAAGCGCGGCGATATCGGCTCTACCGCCGAAGCCTATGCCAGGGGCTTTCTCGGGGGGCGGAATAATAAAACCGGCTTTGCAGGCCACGACGCGGTAACGGTCAATCCCTACCTCGGCTCGGACGGCATCCAGCCCTTTGTGGACCAAGCGGTCGCCGGTGGCCGGGGAATCTTTGTGCTGGTCAAGACCAGCAACCCCTCGAGCGCGGAGTTGCAGGATTTGCTCCTGCAAACCGGCGGCACCGTTGCCGAAGAGATGGCCAGACTGGTCGACTCCTGGGGAGCGGGCTCAATCGGCAAATGCGGCTTTAGCTCCATCGGGGCGGTCGTGGGAGCAACGCACGGCGGGGAACTGGCCCGCTTTCGGACGCTCATGCCGCATACCCTCTTCCTGCTGCCGGGTTATGGCGCGCAAGGCGCGGGGGCCGGGGATATTATCGATGCCTTCCGCAAGGATGGTTTGGGCGGGGTGGTCAATGCCAGCCGCTCCATCATCTTCGCCTACCGCAAAGAATCTACCACCGACTTCGCCGGGGCCGCCCGGGTCGCTGCCGAACGCATGACCGCCGCGCTCAATGCCGCCTTGAAGAAGGCGGGGAAACCGCTTTAAGGTTAGCATCATTATATTTCAACTTATTACTCAAACAAAAAATGAGGCCGCAAAGTGCGGCCTCAAAGCGTAACTCATTAGACTTGATTAACTTCTTCGCCTACGGATGCCCGCCGGGGTTATCCAGCCCCAGCCCTTCCTCCAGCCCGAACATGATATTCAGGTTCTGCGCCGCCGAGCCCGCCTGTCCCTTCACCAGGTTGTCGATGTGCGAGATCGCCCGGAAGACGCCGGTGCGCTCGTCGCAGGCGACCTGGATATTGACATAATTGCTGCCCCGCACCTGGCCGGTGCCGCTCTTTTCCGTTGCGTCCAGCACGCGGACAAACTTATCCCCGGCGTAAAACTCCTGGTAAGCAGAGAGCGCTTTTTTCTGGGTCATATCCTTCGGGAGCTTCCCGTAAAGGGTGGAGAGAATCCCCCGCGTCATCGGTACGACCTGCGGGGTGAAGCTGACTTGAATCTCCTCACCCGCCAGCGTGGAAAGTTCCTTTTCAATCTCCATCACATGCTGATGCCCGGCAAGCTTATAGGCGAAGGAATTATCATACTGCTCCGGATAATGGAAGGGCGCGGCCGGTTTCTTGCCCGCGCCGGATACCCCGGTCTTGCAGTCGCAGATAATGCCGGATTTTTCCACGCACCCGGCCTTGACCGCGGGGGCGAGTCCCATGATGCAGGAGATCGCGAAACAGCCGGGATTGCCGACCACCTGCGCCTGGCTAATCGCTTCCCGGTGAAATTCGCTGAGACCATACACGCTCTGGTTGAGGAGTTCCGGCGCCTGGTGCTCCGGATTAAGCCCCTGGCGGAGCGCATATTCTTTGTAAACTTCAATTGAGCCGAACCGGAAGTCGCCGGAGTAGTCAATCACCTTGCGGCCCTTGGCCACCTCCGCCGCGGCGCCACGTTGCGCCACACCGTCAGGGGTAGCGTAGATCACTACATCCGCGTCAATTTGCTGCTCTGCCTTGCTGCCGGCTTCGATTAAGGGCAGGTCGCAGAAACCGCGCAGGTACGGCCAGACGGCGGAGAGCTTTTTGCCAACATCCTGCACATCCACCAGCGCCGCCAACTCAGCTTGCGGATGCCGGTGAAGGATCTCCACCATGCCGATCCCGCCATAGCCTCCGGCCCCGACGAGTTTAACCTTGACCATCTTTTACTCCCGGTTATCCCAAAATTATTTAGTCTAAATATTTACTCTTCATCTTCCGGTTTTGCTTCCGGCAGCGGCGTCCAGTCGAGCTGTGGGGCGTCGGCCCAGAGTTCTTCCAACTGGTAGAAATTGCGCGCGTCGAAATCGAAGATCTGCATTATCACCTCGCCGAAATCCAGCAGGATCCAGTGCCCCATGTCAAAGCCTTCTCGCCCCATGCAGTTGAGGCCGGATTCCCCCATCGCGATCTCGACATCACGGGCAATCGCGCGCAGTTGGGCTTGGTTGTGGCCGCTTGCGATGATGAAGTAATCGGTATAGCTGCACAGCTTGCTGACGCACAGGATTTCAATATTTTCCGCCCGGTTTTCATCAGCCATTTCGGCGCAACGCCGCGCTAGGAGCTCGGAGCGATCCGGCGCATCTTTTGGCACAGGCTCGGCGCGACGGCGCCGGATTTCTGTCATAGGCTCCCTTTCCAAGAGAAAATATATTTTATGCTACTACAGTCACTTACGCAGTACCCCCGGTTAGAGAACCGGGACCACAAAGTGGCACAGGCTCTCCAGCCTGTGGCTGGGGGGGTATCAATGCAATCAGCCCCTGTTGTAACCGGGAAAGAGGGGGATTGCAAGAATTTTCGTTAAAGGTTGAATTTACCCGGCCGGACTAAAAAAACCGAGCAGCCCCGGAAAAGGACTGCCCGGTTGGTAAACCAGTGGCAGGATTGCTTCGCTCAGGAGGTTATTCTGAGAAAAACCAACCGATGAGATCACCGTAGGCCACAATCACGCCGGAGAAGACCACGCTCACCATGGTCATCAGCTTGATCAGGATGTTGAGCGACGGGCCGGAGGTGTCCTTGAAGGGATCACCCACAGTGTCGCCAACCACCCCGGCCTTATGGGCTTCGCTACCCTTGCCGGTCAGGGGATGGGCCTTGGCGGGATCATCAGGAGCATAGGTTTTTTCCTGCTTTTCAATGCTCTTCTTGGCATTATCCCAGGCACCGCCCGCATTATTCAGCATGCAGGCCAGGGTAAAGCCGGCGGTGAGGCCGCCGACCAGGAGGCCGATCACCCCGGCCACGCCCAGCACCATCCCGACCAGCACCGGCACAATGATTGCCAGGAGGCTCGGAACCACCATCTCCTTCTGGGCGCCCTTGGTGGAAATCTCTACGCAGCGGGCGTAGTCGGGTTCGCCGGAGCCGTCCATAATTCCAACAATCTCGCGGAACTGCCGGCGGACTTCTTCAACCATCGCCCCGGCCGCACGGCCGACTGCCTTCATAGTCATAGCACAGAAGACAAAGGCCATCATCGCGCCGAGAAAGACGCCGCCCAAGAGCTTCACATTCATTACCGAGAGGTCATAGGCGGTCACGAAGTCGGCCATGGTGGCGGTTGCATAATAGATTTTTCCGCCGATAGCGGCAGCCTCATCCTTGACAAAAGTGATGGAACTGCCCAGGGGGGTAAACTCCCCGGTGGCGGTGGCGAGCTTGCCGATCCAGATGCGGATTTCTTCCAGGTACGCCGCCAGGAGCGCCAACGCGGTGAGCGCCGCCGAGCCAATCGCAAAGCCCTTGCCGGTCGCGGCGGTGGTGTTACCGAGCATATCAAGCGCGTCGGTACGCTTGCGGACTTCCGGACCCAGGCCGGACATCTCCGCGTTGCCGCCCGCGTTATCCGCAATCGGGCCGTAAGCGTCGGTTGCCAGGGTGATGCCAAGGGTGGAAAGCATGCCGACCGCGGCAAAGCCCACTCCGTACAGGCCCATGGCAAAGCTGCCAGGGGCGGTGCCGAAGCCTCCCGCAAATCCGAAAGCGGCAAGGATGCCGGCTACAATCGTCACCACCGGCCAGCCGGTTGAGAACATGCCGACCGCGATGCCATCGATAATCGTAGTCGCCGGGCCCATCTTGGCCTGCGCGGCAATCCCGAGGGTAGGCTGGTACTCGTCACTGGTGTAATACTCGGTCAATTGGCCGATGATTACCCCGGCCAGCAAACCCGCGGCCACGGAACCGAAGAGTCCGGGCGTAATCAGGTGGAATCCCCACGCCAAAACCGCTACTACCGCGAGGATCCCCAGGGAGCTGAATTTGACCCCGACTCCCAATGCCTTGAGGAGCGTCTTCATATCTGCCTGCTCTTTACATCTGACCAGGAAGATACCGATGATGGAGAGGATAATCCCGATACCCGCGACAATCATCGGGGCAATAACATAACTGATGCCCTTGGCCAGCCCCGCGCCGAGCGCGGCAGTGGCGAGAATGGAGCCGCAGTAGGATTCATACAGGTCCGCGCCCATGCCGGCCACGTCGCCGACATTGTC
>JAFGNG010000113.1 GCA_016927125.1 Planctomycetota bacterium
ATATTGCCTTGGCCGAGAACGCGGAGGTTCTGCTGATTGCCCCGGCCACGGCGAATTGCATCGCCAAACTGGCGCTGGGCCTGGCGGATGACCTCCTGTCTGCCATCGCGATGGCGACCCGTTCGCCCATCCTGATAGCCCCGGCGATGAATGACGGCATGTACACCCACCCGGCCACCCAGGCGAATATCGCCACCCTTGAACAGCGAGGGGTAACCTTCATCGGGCCGGAAGAGGGGCGCCTCGCCAGCGGCAAGGTTGGCAGAGGGCGCATGTCTGAACCGGATACAGTCTGCCGCGCGGTTGCCGCAACGCTGACGGGAGACGAGAATGCGCTCTGCTGAAGAGGTCCGGCAAGAGGTTTGCGCTGTCCTCGCAGCCTACCCGCCCCCGGCCGCAGGGCAGTTAAGGTTCCTGATCACTGCCGGCCCGACCTATGAAGATCTCGACGCGGTGCGTTATCTTGGCAACCGCTCCACCGGGCGGATGGGGTTTGCCGTGGCCGAGGCCGCGCTCAAGGCAGGGCACCAGGTTTTACTGGTGGTCGGCCCGACGCCGGTGCCGCCGCCTGAGGAAGCCGTAACGGTGAAAGTCCGCAGCGCCCAGGAAATGGCAGCGGCAGTCCTTGCCGCCCTCGCGTGGAGCCAGGTTTTGGTAATGAGCGCGGCCGTGGCGGATTATCGCCCGGAAAAATATACTGACGGCAAGATCCATAAAACCAAAGACGAATTGGTGATCCGCTGCGTCCGTACCCCGGACATCCTGGCAAGCGTTAACCGGCAAAAGAATAAGCCGGTCATTATCGGCTTTTCTCTGGAGCCGGAAGTTGATCAGGAGATGGCCGAGGCCAAGCGCGCCACCAAGGGGATGGATATTATCGCCGCCAACACCACCGCTTCCTTTGGCGAAAGCTTTAGCGACGCGGTGGTGCTCGAAGACGGCCGGGAAGTGTTTACGCCCGGAAATACCAAGGAAGAACTCGCCCGGTACCTGGTCGCGCGCGCCGAGGAACTTGCTAAGAAAAGATAATTACGAAAGCTTCTGCCTGGAAAATTCTTACTACAGGAATTAACTATGAAACAGACCACCCTGAGAATCAAGCGCAAGCCCGGCACCGAGGATGTGCCGCTGCCGGTTTACCAGTCGGAATCGGCCTCCGGCATGGATGTCTGCGCCGCGGTCGGGGAGCCGTTGACGCTGAATCCCAATGAAATTGTGCTGGTCCCGACCGGGTTGTTCATTGCGGTGCCGCACGGCTACGAGGTGCAGGTGCGCCCCCGTAGCGGCCTGTCCTTGAAGCACGGCATCACCGTGGTCAACGCCCCCGGCACCATTGACGCGGACTATCGCGGCGAGGTTGGCATTATTCTCGGCAATATCTCCTCCGAACCCTTTACCATTACCCGCGGGATGCGGATCGCCCAACTGGTTTTGCAGGAGGTGGTGCGCGCGGACACCGAGGTCGTCGAAGAGCTTGACGAAACTGTCCGAGGCGCGGGCGGCTTCGGCAGTTCCGGTTTACATTGATTGGGATAACCCATAGAGCAGTTTGTTCACGTTGTGGCACAGGCACTCCTGCCTGTGATTTCCCCCGGTTAGAGAACCGGGGCCACCTGTAAGTAGCTTGATTGCTATAACCTATTTAGGATTATCCCAATGCCGCCAGAAGTGCCGGATCCCGAGCAACTCTCGTACCTCTCCGCCATCATCCTTGGCCTCATCCAGGGCTTGACCGAGTTCCTGCCGGTTTCCTCGAGCGGGCACCTGGCCTTGGCGAACCACCTCGAGATCTGCGATCCGGAAACGCATACCGCCGCCTTTGATATCCTGCTCCACCTCGCCACCCTGCTGGTAGTCCTGAAGGTTTTCTGGCGTGACATTCGCCGTGTCCTCGAAGCGGACCGGATCGTCATCCAGTATCTCGCGATCGGCACTGTCCCCGCGCTCCTGGTAGGCTTCTTCCTGCGGGATCTGATCCTCATTAACCTTCGCGAAAGCCCGATGGCGGTTTCCATCGCCCTGCTGGTTACGGCTGGCTTCCTCTTTGCCTGCGATCGGCGGCGCGACGGCCACAAGCACATGGCGAGGCTCGGTAACGGTGGGTCTTTTAGCGTTGGTCTGGCACAGGCACTGGCGTTGGTGCCCGGCGTTTCCCGCAGCGGCATGAGCATCACCGCCGGGGTAATGGCCGGGCTGTCGCGCGAAGAAGCCTTCCGCTTCTCCTTCCTCTTGCTGATTCCCGCCTTACTGGCCGCTACCGCGCACAGCCTGGTTTTCGACAGCGGCAGTTGGGACAGCCTCCCTCTCGGCCCTTCGATCGCAGGCGTAGTCGCTGCTATTGTAAGCGGTTATATTGCCCTCATGATCCTCCGGAAGATGGTGGTCCAGAAACGCCTGATCATCTTCGCCATCTACTGCACCCTCTTGGGCCTTAGCGGGCTCGTCTACTTCGGGTTGATTAAGTAAAAATATTATGGCATGGTAGGGGCACAGCGTGCTGTGCCCTTTGGGGAATCGTTGATTAACTAACAATTACTTTAGGATGGCTCACCCGCCTTGCGGGTGAGTGGCGAAGCCACAAGAAGCAGGCAGGCAATGTTATTTGCTATAACTAATTATTTTGAAGGTTGTTTTGCTTCCTGCAGCCTTTCGCCTTCGCCAAGGCTTCGGCGAACAAGACGGCTGCGTACCCGGCATGCGGGTGCGCCACCCGGTGGCCTGGTCTATTTCGGTTGATTAGGTAAGATCACAAACCTATCTAAATAATTAGATATTCCTTGTCAGAGATTATTTATTTTTTATAATCTCAGCATGTAGTTATGTCATGGCAGAACCCAAACAACCAATTAAACAAACAATTAGGAAAAGGGAGGGTGTGATGGGGATTAACATCATTGGATTTATTCTAATTGTTTTAGGCATTGTTATTGTGGGATTAGAGTTAAGTGGGATCTCGTATCATGCCATGCTTCTTATAGGCGCAGCCTTTAACACTGCTTGGATACTTCTTGGTTGTGGCACAATTTTATTAGCGAGTGCGGCTATAGCAAAAGCGATAGCTTCTAAAAAAGCTTAAAAGGACAATTAATATTCATATTGCCAATGGTCTTTAACTCCATTCTTTTATTGCCATAACGCTGTAAACTTAACCAATCAGAAGGGGCAGGATATGTTTACTAGAAGCGCTGGAAGTCTTGGAACCTTCATGATAATCGTCGGCATGATCATAGCTGTGATTACCCTTTTCATAGGATCATCTAGTGGCAGCCCAATTAATATTCGTGCGATGAGCGCGGTTAACCTTTACACCGTACTTATCATCTCTGGCTCAGTTTTATTAGCCTCCGCGGCTTTTGCGGAAGCCATAGTTAATAGAAGAGAGGAAAAGATAGCAGAAGAGAATAAGCAGCATTATTTGTAATCCTCAGGTTCTCTGATTACTTTCAACCAGTTAACCAAAGGCGATGAAGGTAAGGTAGGGGCATGGCGCGCCGTGCCCATGAAAAATAAAAGGTGTTACCCGGGCACAGCACGCTGTGCCCCTACAGGGACTGCGCTGCATAAGTCTCATAAAACCACCACTCTTTCCCGGAAATTCCGTGAATTCCCTTGTTTATTGGGAAATCCCCTTATAATACCAATTCGCTTTTTGATTTGAATGCATTAACTAAGTACTTAACCAGCAAGGAAATAAAAAAAATGCCGCGCGCGTGTGTCGCAATTATTGGCCGTCCGAATGTGGGCAAGAGCACCCTCTTTAACCATATTGTGGGCCACCGGATCTCGATTGAAGACCCCACCAGCGGCGTCACCCGCGACCGCGTGCTCCATCCCGTGACCGCCTCCAACCGCACCTTCGACCTGATTGACACCGGCGGCATCGGCATGGTCGACCGCCTGGATCTCTCCGAGGACGTGGAGAACCAGATCACCATTGCTATCCAAGAAGCGGATGTACTGATCTTCCTGGTGGACTGCCGCGACGGCATTGCCCCGCTGGATGAAACTGTGGCCGCGCGCCTCCGGACCGTAGGCAAACCCATAATTCTCGCCGCCAACAAAGCCGATACCGATACCATCGAGGTAGAGGCGCACGCCTTTCACAGCCTCGGCATGGGCGAGGTGCTCCCGGTCAGCGCCCACCAGGGCCGCGGCATCAAGGAACTGCTGTCAAAGGTGGTGAAACTCCTCCCGCCGGAGGTGCAGGAGCTGGAATACGAGGGCGATGTGCTCAAGATCGCCTTTGTCGGCAAGCGCAACACCGGCAAGAGCAGCATTATCAACCGGTTAGCGGGAACCCCCCGGGTAATTGTCTCTGACAAGCCCGGCACCACCCGCGACTCCGTGGATGTGCTCTTCGAGCGCGACGGCACCCGGTTTGTAGCGATTGATACGGCGGGGCTGCGCAAACGCGGCAAAATGGACGATTCCATCGAGTTTTACGGCCAGGTCCGCAGCGAGCGGGCAGTCAGCCGCGCCGAGGTGGTGGTCTTCATGATTGATGCCTCGGTCCCGATCAGCAAGGTGGACAAGCGCATCGGCCGCCTCATTATCGATGAGTGCAAGCCCTGTGTGATAGCCATCAACAAGTGGGACCTCGCCAAGGAAGCCAAGCCGGGGATCACCCCGGAGGCCTACCACGAATACCTCGTCAAAGAGCTGCCCGCGCTCTACTTTGCCCCCATTGCCGCCACCAGCGCGCTCACCGGCGAGAATGTCTGGGGTTTGATCAAGCTGGCGCAAGACCTCTACGCGCAGGCCTCGAAGAAGGTCACAACCGGCCGCCTCAATAACGCCTTGCAGGAAGCCTATAACAAGCGCCGCCCCAAGGCGGTTAAAAACAAGATGTTTAAAATCTATTACGGCACCCAGTTGGAGACCAACCCGCCGAGTTTTGTAATCTTCTGCAACGAGCCCAGATTGGTGACGGATCAATATACCAGGTATCTCACCGGACAACTCCGTACCAGCCTTGGATTTGAGGAAATCCCGCTCAACATCGAGTACCGCAGCAGCCACGAGCGCAAGGAATAACATTTCTCCTGCAGCCAAGAAAACCACCACAAAAAACACTTTATCCGTGTACCCAAAACAAGGCTTTCACCTTGCGTTTTTGTCAAGATCAGTTATATTGTCTTAGGAGTAATAGCGGGGACGCATTGACAGACCCAACGCTCCCCATTGCAACCACCAGAAAATTAAAAATTTAATTATATTAAATTCAAGGAGATAATTATGACCAGAAGAGAAGTGGTAAGAATGGTTTACGAACACAAGAAGCCGCCCTATGTGCCCTGGCACTTCTGGTTTACCAAGGAAGCCCTCGAGAAGCTGCAAAAGCACTTTAACAAGAAGGATCTGGAAGATTTGGATAAGGTTCTGAATCCCCATTTCCTTCCCCTCGGCAGCGAGATCGGCTTCTTTGAAGATATTGGCTCTGATCGCGTGCAAGACGTCTTCGGAGTCACCTGGGACCGCAGCATTGATAAGGATATTGGCAATGTTGACAACTGCCTGCTGCCCGAGCCCACCCTGGACAACTATACCTTCCCGGATCCCCTGGATCCCCGCTTCTTCGAAGGGATTGAAGAGAAGATCGCGCTGCACGGCGATCGTTTCCGCGTCTTCCAGCTCGGTTTCTCCCTCTTTGAGCGCGCCTGGACCTTGCGCGGCATGGAAAACCTGATGATGGACTTCATTGACAACCCCGACTTTGTTCATGCCCTCCTGGGCAGGATTGTCGACTACAACATCGCCCAGGTCAGCGAGGCCTTAACGTATGACATTGACGCGGTTTACTTCGGCGATGACTGGGGCCAGCAGCACGGCCTGCTGATGGGACCGAAATTCTGGCACGAATTTATCTACCCGCAGCTCAAGCGCATGTATGGCGTGGTCAAGGATGCCGGGAAGTTTGTCTCCATCCACTCCTGCGGCGATGTGGACGAGCTCTTTGATGATCTCATCGGCATCGGCCTCAACTGCTTCAATCCCTTCCAGCCGGAGGTGATGGATGTCTATGCATTGATGAAGGCGTACCGCGGGAAGCTCTGCTTCCACGGCGGCCTCTCCACGCAGAAGACGCTGCCGTACGGCACTGTCGAGGAAGTGAAGGCGGAAACGCAGAAGTTGATTGATTGCGGCATGGAAGGCAATTATATCCTTTCGCCTGCGCACGCGGTCGAGGGCGACGTACCCCTGGAGAATATGCTGGCCTTCATCGAGCTTGCTGCCAGCCAGCCGGGTTACAAGGGTAATTAAGTTTTAAACAGTAGGGGCACAGTGAGCTGTGCCCGGATAGGATCAATTGATGTTCATGGGCACGGCCCGCCGTGCCCCTAAAACCAATTCCACCAGTATATATATGCTGGTGGATTTTTTATAATGCGGGCGGCGCGCCCAAAAAGCCCTCACCCCAACCCTCTCCCAAGGGAAGAGGGAGTTCCCCTCCCGCCGGGAGGGGGATTAAGGGGAGGGAAATAATGTAGCCCAGGTTCTCTGATTCATCCTTTTCATCCTTCATAGTAAGTACGGAGAACGGACCTGAGTAATCACAGGCTGGAGAGCCTGAGCCACAACAGCACCAAGGTTTTTCTTTCGTTTGACAATAAGAAAACCGATGGCACGAAGGGAAGCCAGCTTATTTTACAGGGTATCAAAAAGCGGGCGGCGCACCCGGGATTCCGGCCACGCCGCCCTGTATGATATATCCCCCATGGGGATATTTAATATTACTTCTTTTTGTGCTTCCCTAATAATACCAATCCACCGAGGCCAGACAGCAGGACGGTGGCGGGTTCGGGGATGATGGTCATACTGGTAAGATTGCCATGTACTGCCATCTGATACCAGATATAACCATCTTCAATTGGCTCCTCTATGCGGAATTGAAGGCCAAAATAACGTCTTTTCCAAATCTCTAGATCGGTCCAGGCAACTGTCTGCGGCAAGGTATCATCGGTGACAAAATCATCATAGGTGCCTTGCAACAAGGTTGGGTATAGATTGGCTTGCTCCCAGGTATAATCATCAAAAGCAAGAGGTGTTCCATCTCGATAGAATGTGCCGGTGAATTCGGCATCTTCAGACCAAACTTGATATCTATCGCTATCTCTATCGGTATAGAAGTTAAGACCTTGTGTCGAGTCGGGTTTATGGAGGAAGGTATAATTGCCAATTTCCACATAAGCATTTATCATCTCATACTTGCCATCATCAGCATTACTATCTTGGTCAGGAGCAGCAGTGTCGTAGGTATAAGAACCGCTAATGCTTGTGCCATTGGTAATGGAATTATCAAAAGCAAGCCCCCCACTATAGTCAATGGATTCAACCATTCCGGTAACTTCGACAGTAATGATCTCCGCCTCGGTGAGGTTGGGCAGAGCCAGGCATGACATCACTGCCAGAAATATCATGCCAATGATTTTTTTATACTTCGTAAACATGATAAACCTCCCAGACAATATGATATTACAGATATAGATATAATAAATATAGAATGGTTGCTATAAACCAGGGGCAGGCGAGGAGGAATAGACTTTAAGATATTGGGATTAGGGCGTAAGCGTCATATTCACAAAAGCCTTGCCTCAGGCGCATTCTTGTCACCTAAGGTCTTGCCTGCTCAAGGGATAGCGTGAATAACCTCTACGCTTACAATTTGACTGGTTATTGATCGTGCTATTAAGATACGCTATAAGCACTATAATAGCAACTAAAATTATGAGGATGGGACCGAAAAATTTAACAGCTTGCTTGTCTTGGAATAGTTATCATTTAGAAAATTCAGCTTATTCAAAATCGAAGGTCAGGCCGACTTCATTGTCCTTTAATTCCTGACTGATACCAATAGAACTATCATTCGAATATTTTATTAGCACCTTGCCCGGGTAGAATTCCGAACCGGAAGCAACCCGTTGGCTATGACATTGTATGTCAGTGTAACCATCTGGAAGATTAGCCGAGCTGGACATAGACATGGTATCACCCAAGACAGTATAGCGAAACTGGCCTTCTTCGGGGGCGCAGATAAAGACTTTGAATTTTTCGCCGGGTTGCAGCCCAGAACACCCTCCACCACCCTTGGTGCCGGCAGTGGTTTTAAAACGCAAACCAAAGGTGGCCTTTTCCATGCCGGGAGGCACCGTCATAGTCCACCAACTGATTCCCTGGGCCTTGGCGAGATCATCAGCGGTCAGGGTGGTTTCTTCCGAAGGCAGGAATTCCAAGGCTATAATCAGGCAGACAAATAACATTACCACCAGGACAAGGTTAACAGCAGTACTCTTTTTACTTTCCATTTGTGTCCTCCAGTTAGAGTTCCTTGAATATAGTTTATTCTTCCCCGTCCTCATCCGCCTGGCGGGTCATTTCAGCATAGATGTGTTCAACCTTGTGGGACTTGCCCTTGCTGATGCCGGGGCAGTCCCCGCGGCAGTAATCCCAGATTTCAGGGCTCACCAGGTTCTCGCGCCACCACGGCCAGGTACGGCATTGCAGGGGGCGGTCTTCGTAGGCGAGGCAATAGCGCCCCTCGGGGTGGAGCAATACGCAGTCCC
>JAFGNG010000114.1 GCA_016927125.1 Planctomycetota bacterium
CCCAAGGCGCCAAACCGGGCGAAGGCGGGCAGTTGCCCGGCTACAAGGTTAATGTCGAAATTGCTTCAGTGCGTAACTCTACGCCGGGGGTTTCCCTGATCTCCCCCCCGCCCCATCATGATATTTATTCAATTGAGGATCTCTCCCAATTAATCTTTGATCTCAAGAACGTCAATCCCTCCGCGCGGATTAATGTCAAGCTGGTTTCCGAAGTAGGCGTTGGCACGGTCGCGGCCGGGGTGGCGAAGGGACACGCGGACGCGGTTTTGATCAGCGGTGGAGACGGCGGTACCGGCGCGAGCCCGGTCAGTAGTATCAAGTATGCCGGGATTCCTTGGGAATTGGGCTTGTCCGAGACCCAGCAGGTGCTCGTCCGCAATAACCTTCGCGGGAGAATCCGGGTCCAGGCTGACGGGCAGATGCGCACCGGCAGGGATATCGCGATTGCCGCGATGCTGGGCGCCGAGGAGTTCGGCTTTGCCACCACCGCCCTGGTTACGCTCGGTTGCTTGATGATGAGGAAATGCCACACCAATACCTGCCCGGTCGGGGTCGCCACGCAGGATCCCCGTTTGCGGAAGAACTTCCAGGGTAAACCCGAACATTTAATCCGCTACTTCCATTTTCTCGCCGATGATTTGCGCCACATTATGGCTGGCCTTGGCTTCCGCAGTATTGAAGAAATGGTTGGCAGGAGTGATCGCCTGAAATTACGCGACAATATCGAACATTGGAAAGCTAAAACGCTTGATTTAAGTCCGATCCTGTACCGACCTGACAATGCCGGCCAGGTGCCTCTTAAGAATATTGAATCTCAGAAACATGAACTCGATGGCATTCTTGATCACAAGCTTATCGAGGCAGCCGCACCTGCCTTGGAGCGTAATGAACGGGTGGAGGCAGATTTTCCCATCCGGAATGTTAATCGAAGTGTCGGTACAATGCTGAGCGGCTGCATTGCCGCCAAGTATGGGCGGGACGGTCTTGCTGAAGATACCATCAAATTCACCTTTACCGGCTCCGCGGGTCAGAGCTTCGGCGCGTTCGGCGCGCATGGGCTAAACCTGACCCTTAAAGGTGAAGCTAACGATTATGTGGGTAAAGGCCTTTCCGGGGCCAAGATAATTGTCAAACCCCATGAAAATTCCAGCTTTTATCCACCCCGCAATGTGATCATCGGCAATGTCGCCTTGTACGGCGCCACCGCCGGCGAGGCATATTTCTGCGGGCAGGCCGGGGAGCGTTTCGCTATTCGCAACAGCGGCGCGACCGCGGTGGTCGAAGGCGTGGGGGATCATGGCTGTGAATACATGACCGGCGGGGTGGTGGCCATCCTGGGCCGTACGGGGGTGAACTTCGCCGCCGGCATGAGCGGTGGCATCGCCTATGTCTATGACAAGGTGCAAAAGTTTGATCTTCGCTGTAACCTTGATATGGTCGACCTCGAATCGGTTACCGAGGCGGAAGATATCGAGCTTCTTCGTCTGATGATTGCAAAGCATGTGGCCTATACCAGCAGTTCCCGCGGCCAGGATTTCCTCAACAATTGGGAAGAGACCCTTTCCTTATTCGTGAAGGTGATTCCGATAGAATACCGGCGCGCGCTTGGCAAGATGTCTAAGCTTGATACCAGCACCCGCAGGCGTGAAGAGGAAGTGGTTGCAAATGAGTAAGCCTGACGATTTTCTCAAGTTTACACGCCAAACCGCCCCCCGTCAGCAGGTCGAGGAGCGGTTGGCCCATTACCGCGAGATCTATCTCGACATAGCTGAAGAGGAATTGCTTAACCAAGCTTCCCGGTGCATGGAATGCGGCGTGCCCTTCTGCCATAATTTCGGTTGCCCGCTTGGTAATCTTACCCCGGAATGCAATGAACTTGTCAGCCAGGGGCGCTGGCGGGAGGCCTTGGCATTCTTACATTCGACCAACAATTTCCCCGAGATTACCGGTAGGGTCTGCCCCGCAATCTGCGAGACTGCCTGCGCGCTGGCCGTTAATGACGAAGCGGTTGCGATCCGGCAGACGGAGCTGGCGATTGTCGAGAAAGGCTTCCAGAAGGGCTGGATTGTGCCGTTCTTACCGAAAGTAAATACCGGCAAGAAGATTGCCGTCATCGGCTCCGGACCCGCAGGTCTGGCTGCCGCCCAGCAATTGCGCAGGGTTGGCCATGAAGTCACAGTCTTTGAAAAGGCGGACCGGCCCGGCGGGATCTTGCGCTATGGCATTCCGGATTTCAAGCTGGAGAAATGGGTGCTGGATCGCCGCCTGGAGCAAATGCGCGCGGAAGGCGTCTGGTTTGAGGTTAACTGCGAGGCGGGCGTGGATATGTCCGCGACTTTCCTGCTAAAACGTTTTGACGCTATCTGTATTTGTATTGGCGCCTGGGAACCCCGTGACCTTCCCATTCCCGGGCGCGAACTCGATGGGATTCATTTTGCCATGGACTACCTGATCCAACAGAATCAGCGCAATGCCGGGAAGAATATTCCTGATGAAATCAGTATTTCCGCCAAAGGCAAACAAGTGATCATTGTTGGCGGGGGCGATACCGGCAATGATTGCCTGGGGACTGCCTTGCGGCAAGGGGCGGCAAGTGTTACCCAGATGGAAATCCTCCCCTGCCCGCCGGAGGGAGAGAATCCCACCACCCCCTGGCCGTTATGGCCGCAGATCCTTAGAACCAGCTCTTCCCACGAAGAAGGCGGCGAACGGCTCTGGAGCGTTTGTACAACCTCGTTCAATGGTTCCGATGGTAAAGTCCAAGGGTTGAATGTGGTCAAGGTTGAGTGGGGTTCTCCGGATGAGAACGGTAACCGTGATATGAAGATCCTGGAGGGGAGCGATTTTGAGCTGCGTGCCGACCTGGTGCTGCTCTCCATGGGATTTGTCCATCCGGTTCATCCCGGCCTCCTGGAAAGCCTGGGGCTGGCCTTTGATAAGCGTAGTAATGTGGCGGTAGACAGTGAGATGATGACCAGCTTGCCGGGGGTCTTCGCCGCCGGGGACGCCGCTACCGGGGCATCCCTCGTGGTCCGCGCCATCGCTGCCGGGCGCTACCTGGCCTACCAGGTGGATCGCTACCTCATGGGCGAGAGCATGCTGCCGGCTCTACCTCCCATATAATTATTTTCTCCCACGTCTCTTTTTCGACGAAATAAAAACGGTCGGCACCGGGATGCCGACCGTTTGGTAATATTTAATGTTTAGCTTGCAGGCCTGCTATTTCCTGATCTCATTTTGGCTCTGGATTTCATAATAATTATCTTTCAGTTTGCCGGAGATAGCCTGATTCTGAATATAGGGAAGCGCTTTTTCGTTCAGCAGGGTGAAATCCTGGTAATACTTCGCAAGCGCCGCCTTGAAGCGCTCGGTCAACGCTTCATCATCCAACCCGAGATTAAGATCATTGATGCTTGCAAGAATCATTTCCTGTTGTTCAGCCTGGTTTTCTTCCGTCATTTCTATCAGGCTACGCTGAAATGCCTCCGGGATATGGATTAGCAGGTTCGATCCAGGATTTTTTTCAATCAACTGGGAAAGCACTGGGTCCGGTTTTTCAGCTGCCTTTACCCGGCGGATCAACTCGGTCACAGCCTCCCAACTGCCGGTGCTCAGGTACCTGTCTATATTAACGATCGCATAATTATAGAGGCCGTCGGGATCTGCGTCCGCCTTGCCAGCATCAGGCCCGACAATGTAAACATCAGTTTCCTGATAGACCTTTTTCCGGATGAATTGGCCGGTTTCCGGGGTTGCCGCCAGGCGGGTAAAGAGGTCAGAGAAGGTCGCCGCGAAGGCCTCGGGATCATTCAGGCCCTGCATAAGCATGAACTTCGGCATGGGCCCGACGGTCATGACCTCTTCGAAATCCTCTGCTTCCTCGTTCCACTGTATGGATTCGTGTTCGGTTTCCTCGATATCCACATAGAGGTAGGCATCCCCGGAAAGATGCGGCAGCAAGTCGCTTAAGTCATAACCGACCTGCATCTTCATCAGCATCATCATACCGAGAAAGCTCTGCTGGGATTTTTCTTCAAGGTTCATGATAACTTCCTCGTAGATCTCCCGGATCCCGAGGCGGAACATGACTACACAGCTATCGCCCGCCTCGAGTTGCGGCGGCTGCAACGGCGCGCCCCCGTCAAACAAATAGGTCAACCCATCGGCATAAGGAGGCTCGAATTCCAGGGTAAAAAGGGAATGTGAACTGATCTTATTCTGGCCGGCCTGGAATTTGATATCCGCGCCGGCAGAACGCATCCGGTCGATACTGAAGACAGTTTTAAAGAGTTCAAAAGTCTTGAGAACCTGTTCCGCCGCGCGGACCTTGAAAGCCCCCATGCTGTAAGGATTATCAGCGTTTTCATTTTGCTCAGCTTCCGCCTCCTGCTTGGCATCTGCAAATTTTTTCCGCAACTCCTCTTCACCGTCTTTTACGAAAGCGCCAATATCGGTGAGCAGCCTGAACAATGACGGCTGCTTAGCCTGCTCATAACGTTTATTAAGGTTAATATCGGCCAGGCTGGGGTCAGCCGGTTCCTGGAGATAAGCCCACAGGTCCTGCGGGTTGTTGGATGAAATCACGATGTATTTGTCAAGAAACCCGAAGGTAACATTTTCATCCTCAACCTGGATAAGCCTGCCCGCGTTAACATCCACTTCGTGGTAGAGGAAGTCTGTGCCTGTTTCCTTCTGCGAGACAAAGTTCAACACCGTGATTAACTGGCTGATGAATTCTTCCGCTTCCTCGGGATTAGCTTCAATGACAAAGGAGAAGTCGTAATTGACAGTTTCGGTGATCTCCTTGTCTGCATAGGTCCAGCGCGGGGTTTCTTCATAATCCTGGGGTTCTTCATTGAAGTCTTTATCCTCAGGCTCAACCTCATTAAACTTGGGCACCTGGATGGTTCTGGTAATGACCAGCGGCTCTGAACGTCGCAGCAGCACCAGGTAGCCATTGCAGTATTGGAGGTTGTCAAGAATCGCAGGTGTGAATTCATGGGCGGCCGCCAATTCTTTAAAGCAGGCATGCATTTCCTTGATATCGGCGACCAAGGCTGCCCCTACGTCTTCATCAATAAATTTAACATAACTCTCAAGGTTATTGAGGGTGGTCGGGACATCGACTTCCAAATAAAGCGCTGTGGCAGCGGGGAGGTTGTCGGAAAGTTTTTCCGCCAAAAGCTGTCCGCAGCACCCCATGCACAAAATCATAACGCTAAAAATAATCTTCCTTGCCATGTTCTCCCTTTCCATTTTTAAAATTTCTTACTACTAAATTTAATTAATGACAATCGTTTTATAACTGCCTCATGAAATTCTATTTCTTGTTACTTTCTTTTGGTATCGCTTGCAAGTTGTCCTGCAGGTAGATGGCAAGTCGATCCTGAAGGATGCAGGCGATATCAGCCTTGCCATTACCATCCATGTCACCACAAACAAGTTCTTGCGGAAGCTCCAGGCTGTCGGATTCATCGCGCTGAAAAATAGTCTTCTCGAACAGTCTGGCCCGGAGTAGCATCTGCATTTTTTTCAAGTCGTCAAGGCGATAGATTTCAAACATCGCCTTGCGGCTGTCAAAAATAAGGATCTCTTCGCTGCCATCGCCGTCGATGTCAGCAGGGCATAAATTCCAATACTGGTAATAATCCAACTTGGCGTTAAAGACTTCAGTGGAAGCCAGGGTTAGATGCTGTTTAAACTTACTAAAAATATGCACCCCCCCGCTGGCGAAAGCGAAGATTTCCGGGTTGCCGTCATTCTCAAGATCACCGCTACGAATGTCGGTGGTGCCCAGCCCGGTGAGATCAAGTTTGTCGATCTCCTGGAAGCTGTTGTCCTCCAGGTCAAGCTGGACTATCTGTGCCTGGTTACCGGAGAGGGCGATAAACCTGGGGTTTTCATGCATTTTACCGAATGAGATTAAACTGCGGATATTGCCAAACCGCCAGTTGAATTGGCGGGCAACATAGAGTTTTTCCTTTTCATCAACCTTCAAAACCCGCACGAATTCCGGCTGCACCAGCAGGACTTCTTTCAGATTATCGTTATCAATATCTTCAAGCAAGAGGGGCGAGTCTTTCTGCTCCTCGATAATCGGGCGGGGCTTGATGATCTCCCGGTAAACCCCGGTTGCAGTTCCGAGATAAAGGCTCTCCTTCCCGGAATGCTGCCAAAAGATTACCAGGTCTGAAATTTCGTCGCCGTTGAAATCGGCCAGCGCGAAGTCTCCGGGTTTCTGTTTCAGATCCTCTTGCGGTTGCTTTTGATCAGACATCAGGAAAGAAATTGTTTTTGAATCAATGTTGACCGACCCTTGGCTGCCATCATAAGCCAACTGCAGTAATTCCTCGGCGGAAGCTGTCATCATAAAATATTTACTGTCGGTTTTTTCAATCCAGCAAAGGCGTTGCTCCTCGCTCTTGACGTCACCAAGATTTTTATAAAAGGTTTCCAGCTTCAGATTCTGGACCTCGCCAACAGTATTGATCGGGCGCGGGAAGGTAATCTTGGAATCATCAATCCGGCTCAACCCGAAAAGGCGGTCCGGGATGGAGAGGCTGAAGACGGCGGCGCGGTTCTGAGCATCCAGATAGAGCTCGCATTCGGAGATTTTTCTCGGTGCCGGGCTGCGGCTGGCGGTAAAGCCCTTGCCGGAATCGGAGTAGACTACAAAATTATTTTTGTCGGCATCTATTGCCAAGAGTGAAAGCTTGCCCTGATTGAAATTACCCAGGCGGACATGCTTGCTGATGCCGTTACCGCCCTTTACGGGGAGTGATAATAAGGAAAGAATTTCTGAATCTTTCGCTTCAGGTTTCGCGAGCTCCAGCAGCCTTGCCCGGTTCAAGCCCTTGTCAAGGGTTATAAACCTGAAGGTGTGGTTCAGCCTTCGCACCGGCCCGGAGATATGGCTGCGTAGGGGATACTCTTCGACAAAGTCCCGTTCTGCGTTCTGCAACCTGAGGAAGGCGGCATAGTTCTTATCAATTGAGAAAAAGATAACATCCTGGCGGTTATCGCCATCCGCGTCGATGAGTTCGAATCTCTTAATGCTGCTGCTGTACTCGCCCAGCTGGTAAGTCTCCCGCTCCGTCTTATCCCAAAACACCGTGAATTCATCCTTGCCAAGCACAAAGATATCGAGCTTGCCATCATTATCCAGATCCACAACCCGCAAGGCAGTCTTCCTCTCGGCGGGCTCGATATCATCGAGTTTTTCCGCGGTGGCAAAAGTCCCGTCGGGCTTCTGGGCGAGGATGGCAAGGCCGTCAATATCCCCGAGGAAGAGAATATCCGGCAACTCATCGCCGGTCATCTCCGCCAACACAAGCGAGCTGACATTGCTGGCTACCGGGGTATTTTTCAGGGTAAATAACTCGCTCTCCGGCAGTTGGTTAATATCTTCAAAATCCAGTTCTCGGGATTTGGAGTCACCTGGTTTTTTAAGCTGGACAATCCCGATCTCAGCCTTGTTGTTATTGGCGTAAACCACTTCCTGGATACCGTCGCCGTTGAGATCCGCCAGGGTCAGGCAGGAGATGCCATGTCCCAGCTTGAGAAATTCTGCTTCGCTGAAGCTAAAGCCCTTGTCGATACTGGTAATCGGCGGTTCCATGTACTGGGTACCTGAGTTCGGGTTATCTTCATCGTAAGCAAAGCTCTCGACGTTGTCTAAAAATTCCATCACATACTTGGAGGGGATTGCAAAGCCGAGGCCGTCTAGTATCATATAGCCCATATTGACTACCCCGACAATTTCCCCACACTCGTTGAAGAACGGTCCCCCGGAGTTCCCGGGGGCAATAGGCGCGGTGGTCTGGATAAAGAGGCGGCCGGCGAAGTTGCGGGCTTCCTTGCTGATTTTGCCTTCTGAGGTGGAACGCTCCAGTCCCATGGGATTGCCGATCGAAAAACATTTGTCCCCGACCTTGACCTTGGTAGAATCACCGAAATAAAGCTGTTCATAGGGAAGTTCTATGGGTTCTTCGATCTTCAATAATGCGAGATCGATATCATCATTGAGAGCTATGATTCTAACCTTCTTGAAGGTCTTCTTGCCATAACCGTTGCCTTCTTTCGGGTACATGGTTACAGTAATCGAGCGTTCCCCCGCGACGACATGGTTATTGGTAACGAGATAGCCATCAGGATTGATAAAAAAGCCGGTTCCCAACCCCACCGGTGTCTTTACCGTCACCACGGCTGAACCCAGTTCCTCAACCATGGTTTGGACGCTCCGAACCGGGAGCTTGGCGGTCTGGTAGAGCTTGCTCTTCTGGATATCCTCAATCCGGTTGCTACCTTCGGAGGTGGTGATCTTCTTGACCTGCTGTTGCGGAATTGTAATCACGCCTCCGCCGGCATACAGGTAGATGTTGCTCTGGTCTTCCTTCAACAAATCCCCTTCAATAGTACTGCCGTCAAGGCTCTCAACCACCACTGCTTTCGGAGCTTCGGTGTTCGCAGCTAATGATGCGGGGATAAAGGCAGCCACCAAGATGCATACAGTAATGCTGGAGAGAATGAGATGAGGTGTAAATGGGTGTTTACCAAATATTATTGAAGACTTCAATGGATTAAATTGTGGCATAAAATTCCTTCCCGTTACGATAATCTGAATGAGTTTCCCCTGATAATTTCCAGGTGGGTCATAATATAGAAGAGCGTAAAAAGTGCAAACGAAAATTATTTAGAAAAAAAGCCCTGCTCAATGTGCTGTAACTCATTGAAAAAGGTAAAGTAATCGAAATCAGATTAACAAAGCTTATAGCTTGTAGCTATAAGAAATATAAAAGCTGTGATCCCCCCTGTTAATCGAACCTGTTGACCTTGATATGACAGTAAGGTTCTTTACGGGTCCGGGCATAGTAATCCTGGTGATACTGCTCGGCAGGGTAAAATTCCGAAGCCTTAGTCACCTTGGTTGCAACCGCGTACCCTTTCTCCTTTAGTTCGGCGATCAAGGACAAGGCTATTTGCTTCTGCTCTTCATCCAGGTAAAAGAGCTCGGAGCGGTACTGGCTGCCGATATCAGGCCCCTGCCTGTCAACCTGGACAGGGTCGTGGATCTCGAAAAACAGCTTCGCCAATTCACGATAACTTACGATCTTCGGATCAAAGACAATCTCAACCGCTTCTGCGTGCCCGGTCTTTCCTGAACATACCTGTTCGTAGGACGGGTCTTCAACAGTACCCCCGGTATAACCGGAGGTTACAGACTTAACTCCGGGCAGGTTTTCAAAATGGTATTCAACCCCCCAGAAGCATCCACCCGCAAAGATTGCCCGAGTTGCTGGTTTTTTTGTAAGATCTGCCGCCGGTGTAAAATTGAGAGAGATAGAGTTTACGCAATGCCTGGTATTGAGAGGGGTAAACTGCTCCCCTTCAAAGACATGCCCCAAGTGACCCCCGCACTTACTACATAGGATTTCAGTCCTGCGGCCGTCCGCATCCGGCACCCGCTTGACCGCGCCGGACAACGCCTTATCAAAACTCGGCCAACCGCAGTCTGATTCAAACTTATTTTCCGAGGAGAAGAGCTCGGCGCCGCATTGACGGCAGGTATATAGCCCGGGTTTAAAATAATCCCAATATTTCCCTGAAAATGGCCTTTCCGTGCCTTTATCGATGATAACCGCCTTTTCTTCAGCAGTTAATTCTCTTATTTCGCCTTTATCCATTGCATTCTCCTTATCCGCGTGAACCGACGGTTTTTGAGACATATATAGCAAGGCAAATACTGCCGCGAGGATAATTATTAGGTAACGCTTTTTTTTAAACATATCAGACTCATTTCTTCCTTAATATTGAATGTCTTATTTTGTCCTTAAACACCTTGTAAATCCAATGAAAATCGTAACTTTCGAAAAATGTCAGGATTTTAGAATTGGTTAACCCATTCTAAAGCTATAAAAATTATTTTTTCACTGAAAAGCATTGATTTATGAACGCAATAACATAGAAATTAGTAAGGTCAATTCTTCTTTTTTTTTCAGAGATACTATGTTTAAATTATTAATTATAGGTTTTGGGGGTTTTATCGGCGCGATCAGCCGGTATTCTCTCTCCGGCGCGGTTCAACGGCTCTACGGTGGCATCTTCCCTCTCGGTACCATGGCAGTGAATGTCCTCGGCTGTCTATTTATAGGCATCGCGATGACGCTGGTAGAAGAGAAATCCCTGCTCTCCCCAAACTTACGCCTGTTTTTCATTGTCGGATTATTGGGATCATTAACCACTTTCTCCACCTTCGGCTACGAAACCTTGGAGCTGCTGCGGGATGGTGAGTTCTGGTGGGCGATGTTGAGTATTCTTGGGAATCTGGTAGTCGGGATTGGGGCGGTAATTATCGGCCGTTTTGCAATCAAGGCAATCTGCCTGTAAGGAGCAATCATGAAAATTGAAGGCGAAGGCAAGCTTCTGCGGATCTTCATTGGAGAGAATGATCGCTGGAAAGGCAAGCCTCTTTATGACGCGATTGTCCTGAAAGCGCGCGAAGAAGGCCTTGCCGGGGCTACCGTCCTGCGTGGCGCCATGGGATTTGGCGCTGACAGCCGGATGCATACGACCAAGGTATTGCGTTTGTCTGAGGACCTGCCGATTATTATTGAGATTGTAGACAAAGCTGAAAAGATCGAGAAGATCCTGCCGGAATTGGACAAGATGGTT
This sequence comes from Planctomycetota bacterium, assembly GCA_016927125.1. Classification (GTDB taxonomy): domain Bacteria; phylum Planctomycetota; class SZUA-567; order SZUA-567; family JAFGNG01; genus JAFGNG01. The sequence continues at coordinate 10,672 of JAFGNG010000114.1, forward strand.
GGCGAAGGCATGATCACTATTGAGGATGTTCATGTCGTGGCATATCGAAATAGTAAGACAACCTGATTTTTCATGAATTTAAACAAGTGGCTATCTAACTTAATATAATACATATTTTGGTAACTTGCAACTTTGAGAAAGAGATTTGCAGATAGTCCTGATGGCCCTGTTTATTGCCATCATGATCGGCATCGGTATCTGGGGGATCTTTCGGACTAAAACCCCGGCTGATGTTTTTCTTGGGGGACGTAAGGTTGGCCCCTGGATTTTAGCTTTCGCATCTGGCACCAGTGATTTTTCCGCTGTCCTGTTTATCGATTTTGCTGGAACCCTATGACCCCGGTTACTGCCAGCATCGCTATGCTGGTCCCGTTCGCCATGGTCCCAGCACTCAGCCTGTTTACAAAGCCACCCTCTGAGAATATTCTCAAGACTGTGTTCCCGCCTGGTTAAATTTAAACGATGCAGTTCGAGTGGAACTATGGCTTTTTTTTATCCTATCAATTTCTTGAGATCATCAGCCACATTGGTTATGGGCGCAATCCCGAAATTTTCCACCAATACCTTGGCGACGGTCGGTGACAAAAAGGCGGGAAGCGTGGGACCAAGGTGGATATTCTTTACACCCAGGAATAAGAGGGCCAGCAATACTGCAACCGCTTTCTGTTCATACCAGGCAATATTATATACTATCGGGAGATCATTGATATCATCTAACCCGAAGACTTCCTTCAGCTTTAAGGCAACCAACGCCAGTGAATAGCTATCGTTGCACTGGCCGGCATCCAAGACTCTTGGGATCCCGCCGATATCCCCAAGAGCCAGCTTATTGTAGCGGTACTTTGCACAACCGGCCGTCAAGATCACGGTATCATGCGGCAGTTTTTCCGCAAATTCGGTGTAATAGCTCCTGCCCTTTTGACGGCCGTCGCAACCCGCCATGACCACGAATTTCTTAATCGCGCCGGCTTTAACCGCCGCGACCACTTTGTCCGCGAGTTCGAGCACCTGGTTATGGGCGAAGCCACCAACTAACTTGCCCTTCTCAAGCTCTGTGGGGGGAGGACATTTCTTCGCCATAGCAATAATCTCGCTGAAGTCCTTTTCCTTGCCAGCTTCCCTTTCCACGATATTTTTTACTCCTGGGAAAGTTACTACGCCGGTATTAAAAACTCTGCCCTTGTAGGAATCCTTCGGTGGGATCAGGCAATTAGTCGTCATCAGGATCGGGCCGTTGAAGGCTGCGAATTCCTTATCCTGCAACCACCAGGAATTGCCGTAATTGCCGATAAAATGATTATACTTTTTGAACGCTGGATAGTAGTTGGCGGGGAGCATCTCACCATGGGTGTAGACATCCACTCCGGTCCCCTCGGTCTGCCGGAGCAGTTCCTCCATATCCTTGAGGTCATGGCCGGAGATTAAGATACCAGGATTTTTTCCCACACCCAGATTAACTTCAGTGATCTCTGGATTGCCATAGGCTTCGGTGTTTGCGGTATCGAGAGTAGCCATGGCCCGGACCGCCATCTCGCCGGCCTGGAGCACCTTTGCCACCATTTCATCAACTGTAAGATCTCTTGTGGTTGAGGCCAGGGCTTCGACCATGAATTTGTAGATTGATTGATCCTCATGTCCCAGGATGGCAGCGTGGTCCGTGTAAGCGGCAATCCCCTTCAGGCCATAAATCAATAATTCCCGCAAAGACCTGACGTCCTCGTTTTCCGTTGCTAGTACACCAACAGACTCTGCCTTGGCCTGAAATTCCTCATCATTTGCCGCGTTCCAGGTGACAGAATCATGGAAGTTGCCGGAAACCTTGAATTTCTTCTTCAACTCCTCACGCACTTGCAATCCTTCCTTGATAAGTTCAATGAACCTCTGGTTGTCAAAACTCGCATTGGTGATGGTTGCAAAGAGCGCCTTAGTGATATAATGCGCGACTGCCGGCTCAATCTTTCCTGCTTTTTCAGCTACCAGTGATATTCCTTTAAGTGTATAAATCAAAAGATCCTGTAAATTTGCAGTACTACCCTGCTTCCCGCAGATCCCATTTATCTTGCAGCCTTCGTTTTTCATAGTTTCCTGGCATTGAAAACAAAACATCGCTTTCTCCTCTCCAAATAGTAAAAGTTCTTGATAACGTCATTCCTGTATTAGTAAGTCCCCTAGGGTAATGCTGTCCAGTGATTGAGTTACGGTTTTCTGGATTCTGCCTAATTTAGTTGTGATTGGGCAATGTTTTTGCCTTGGGCAGGCGTCATTTCTCAGCAGGCAGCGATTAATTAAGATCGGCCCTTGGATACTGTCAATAACATCAGTTAGTTTGATTTTGGCAGGGCTTTTTTTCAACTTGAAGCCGCCCTTCGATCCCATGCTGCTTAATACCAGGCCGGCGTCATGTAATTTCTGCAAGAGCTTGCAGGTAAGCTGGTGGGAGACATCTTCTTCCTCTGCCAGGATACGTGACGAGATATATCCTTCATCTCGGGCCACCGCCAAATGCACCATTAGCCTCAAAGCATAATCAGTATTTCTTCGGATTATTTCCATCACTTTCTAATCCTCATTAATCTTCAACTTTTATAATGGACTATATTAGTCCTATATGGATTTAAAAACAAGTAAATTATTATCAATAAAAATTAGTTTTTTGCGAAAAGTCCCGATAAGTGTCTTTAACTAATTTAACTATAGGATGTTAAGGCCACCCAAAGAGACAACACTTTTTCTTACTTATCTTCCGCAATAGCTTTTTCTACCTTGTCTATTTCTTCTGAGATGTTTTCCTTGGTGATTTCTGCTTGCTCAGCTAAATTTTCTTCTGCCAGGACCTCTTTTGTTTTCTCAATTTTCTCGGCAATCATTTCCTCAGCAACCACCTCTTCTGCCTTTTCAACTTCCTCGACTACTATTTCTTTTGCCATGGTCTCTTCCGCTTTATCCTGCGCCTCTTCAGCAAATTCTTCGACAGCCGTATTTTCAAACAGGCCTTGGCTTTTCTGTGAGTCCGTGTAGTACATATAACCGACTACAGCCAGGATAATGATGATTATGATTATCACAACCTTCATCTTATTCTCCTCCTTGATAAAATTGTATAAAACACTAAAAATAATTCTTTTGTAATCTACCCCGGCTATTCGCAGGAGTACTTTTTACAGTTTTCCTTCTCAACCCTTCCTTACTCACCAAGATTCAGAGTCTTTTCCTCTCTCTTTTGGATGCGCTCGCGTTTGCGCTCATAGCGAGTGTTCTCTTTCTCAATAAGCTTGTTGACACGTTCTGCTGACTTGGTATCACCTTCAGAGTTTGCGAATTGCTGGAGTTTTTCTAATCTTTCCATTCTGGTAAGATGTTTCTCATTTTCTTTCTCGAGTTGCATAGTGATTGCCTCGAGTTGTTGCTGGTGATCCTTGCCTTTACCCTTTATTTCCTCCGCAGCGGATTCAGCCTCACCTTGGGCTTTCTCTTTACCCTTCATTTTACCTTTGCCTGCATCTTTGAGGGTTTCTTCGGCTTCGTCAGCAGTGGTTTCCAGTTCTTCTTCTGCCTCTTCGACAGCAC
>JAFGNG010000115.1 GCA_016927125.1 Planctomycetota bacterium
ATCCGCACCGCGCTGTCGGTGGTGTTGACCGACTGTCCCCCCGGCCCTTGTGAGCGGCAGACCTCGATCTTCAATTCTTCAGGTTTGATATTAACTTCATATTCCTCCGCTTCCGGGAGGATTGCAACCGTTGCCGCCGAGGTATGGACCCGTCCCTGCGCCTCGGTTTCAGGAACCCGCTGGACCCGGTGGCCCCCGCCTTCGTATTTTAAATCCCGATAGACATTCTCCCCCTGGATACTGATAATGACTTCCTTGAAGCCGCCCATCTCCCCGGGACTAGCGCTGACCTGTTCAATCTTCCAGCCCTTGATTTCGGCATAATACTGGTACATGCGCAACAGGTCGCCAGCAAAGAGCGCGGCCTCGTCTCCGCCCGTACCGGCGCGGATTTCGACAATAACGTTTTTATTATCATCCTTCTTGGCGGTGGAGAAGCTGTCCGTGATTTCCTGTGCGAGGCTGGCGATCTCCGGCTCAAAGCGGGAGACTTCCTCCTGGGCCAATTCTTTCAGTTCGGGATCAGCAAGCGCTTCCTGGTTCTCGGCCAACTCCGCTTCCAGCTTTTGCAGGCGACGGTACGGCGCGAGAGTCTTAGCTAAGGAACCATGTTCGCGCAAGTAATCGGTGTACTGGGGGTCTCCAGAGATTACCTCGGGATCCGCGACCATCCGGTCAAGCTCGGTAAAACGGGCAAGCTGTTCATCCAGCTTCTTACGCAAGCGGTTATCCAACATGATAATTCTCAACTCCAACCTGAGGGCTCAGGCGATAATGGGATAAAACCTTGTCTTAATACATTTGGGCAGACGAGATTCCGCCTGCCCAAATATTATCTGCATAGCGCCGGGCTATGCATCAGTAAAATTGCTAAGATTTTGCGGAATCAGGCGCATCCTCGGCAGCTTTTCCCTTAACCTTTTTGCCCTTCGGCTTCTGCTCGCGCAGAGAACTCTCGCCATCCTTGAGGCCGAAACGCTTCTGGAATTTTTCAATCCGCCCGGCAGTGTCAACCATCTTGGCCTTGCCAGTAAAGAAGGGGTGGCATTTGCTGCAAATTTCGATATGCATGTCCTTGGCGGTACTACGGGTATTGATTACCGCACCGCAACCACAAGAGATAGTGGTTTCCTCGTACTTGGGATGGATGTCTTTTTTCATGGTACCGTTAACTCCTCTAAATGAATATATTACCAAAAACAGGGTTCAAATTACAAGCTGTTTGGCGTTTCCTTCAGAAAGAAATCCCGCGCCCCGCAGCAATTATTTTTTCTCTTCTGCTTCAGCCTTAAGTTTGGCGATGACCGCCTGCGCAATATTGCTGGGAACCCCCTCATAGTGGGAGAGCTCCATGGAAAAGAAGCCTTCGCCGCGGGTGATGGCCTTGAGGTTGGCGCCGTAATCCGCTACCTCGGCCAGGGGAACCTGCGCCTTGATCATTTGCATATCGCCAAAACTTTCCATCCCAGTGGGTCGGCCGCGGCGCCCGGAGATATCGCCATTGATATCGCCGGTATATTCGGACGGGAAGACAATCTCCATGTTGACAATCGGCTCCAGCAGGATCGGCTTAGCCTTCTCCATACCGTCATAAAGGGCGTTTCGACCGGCGGTTTGGAAGGCAATATCCTTAGAGTCGACCGGATGCTCCTTGCCGTCATAGACTTCCACTATAATATCCACTACCGGGTAACCGGCCAGTGGGCCCTTCTCCAGGCCCTTAATTACACCCTTCTCGGTAGAACCGACAAAAGACTGGCTGATGGCGCCCCCGACGATGGAGTTGACAAATTCAAAGCCAGCTCCGCGTTCGTTCGGAGCAACGTGGAAATATACCTCCGCGAACTGGCCAGCGCCGCCACTCTGCTTTTTATGCCGGTAATGGGCATCAGCCTTGGCGGAGATAGTCTCGAGATATGGGATCTTGGGTGGCTTGGTATTGACTTCGACATTAAAGCGGTTCTTCATGCGGGAAAGCACCACATCGAGCTGGATAGTGCCCATGCCGCGCATCACCAGTTCCTTGGTCAGCTTGTCGGTTTCAAAGACAAAAGTGGGATCTTCCTCCGCCAACCGGTGCAGGACAGTGCCGATCTTGCCTTCATCGCCGTGGGTCTTGGGAACTATCGCCAGGCCGACCATCGGCTTGGGGAAAGCAATAGGGGGCATACGTAATTTGTTGTCAGAAGAGTAGATAATATCACCGGTGTTGAGGGCGTCAACCTTGGCGATAGTAACAATATCGCCGAGAGTACCGTTAACTATTTCTTCATGCTTTTCACCGTTATATCGGTAGAGATGGCCGATCTTTTCGGCCTTGCCGGTTGAGGAGATGGTGGCGGAGCTTTTGGCGGCAAGGGTGCCGTTATAAATCCTGGCAAAGCAGAGTTTGCCGACATGCGGGTCGGAGATAGTCTTGAAAACCTGCGCCAGAAGCGGGGCATTGGCGTCAGGGGTGAAGGTCGTTTCCTCAGCGCCTTCACCTTCGCCGATCAGGGCTTTGATGGTAACTTGATCAGGGCCAGGGGCATTGTTGGCAATGCCGTTCATAAGTTCTTCCACGCCAAGATCTTTAGCTGCAGCAACACAGTAAACCGGCACCATCATGCCCTTGGCGATGGCGGGGCTGAGGCAGGCAGAGAATTCCTCTGCGGAGATTTCACCTTCTTCCAGGTACTTCTCCATCATGGCGTCATCGGCTTCGACTGCGCATTCGGTGATTTCCAGGCGCAAGGCCTCGACCTGATCAACCAGATCGGCGGGAACATCCTTACCAAAGACATCCACTACCCCGCTGAAAGAGCCGCCTTCTCCCTGGGGAATGGCGAAGGGCACGCATTTCTTGCCGAAAGTTTTCTGAATTGATTCCAGAACGTCGTTATAGACTATATTCTCGGCATCCATGTGGGTAATGACCAGAATGCGGGCGCGGCCGAGATCACCGGCGAGATCCCAGGCTTTCCGGGTAACAACTTCAATGCCCTTGGAAGCGTTAACGCAGATTACGGCGATATCCGCCCCGGTAATACCACTGATCTGCCCTCCGAAGAAATCAATGCCTCCGGGGGTGTCGATAATGTTAAATTCTTTCTTGGCATAGGAGCAATGCAGGAGGGTTGAGTTGACTGAATACTGGCGCGACTTTTCCTCAGGGTCAAAATCGCTCATGGTGGTGCCATCAGCAATGGAACCCAGCCGCGGGATGAGGCCGGCCTTCAACAACATAGCTTCAGCCAGAATGGTTTTGCCCGCGCCCAATTGTCCACAGAGCGCGATGTTTCGCAAGTCTTTAGATTCATACTTCGCCACAACAACCTCCTCCGCTTTTGAAGCCTAATTTGATAAACTGGATGCAGTTAAATACATATTAATATATTTGTCAGCGTTATGGGTTCTAATTGTCGGTGACCATAACACCTTGAAAAACATAATCCTGCACCGCAGTTACAGGCGCAGGTTCCGGTGAAACGAATTATCTGCTCCCTGTTTGAAATCTACAAAAAGGGAAGCGGAAATATACACCAAAACAAGGTGTTTAAGCAAGGAAAAAACGGAGAATCCATGCTTTTAAGGCAGGAAAAGCACAAAAACTGGGCCAAAAAGCAAATTCATACCCTCGGAGCGCGGATAAAAGCTATGTCCTTACGATCTTTGCCCTGCAACGCTTGATCCCGGCGGCGGCAATGGCGTTGCGGGTGTCGACAATGAGTTTCGCCTGCTGAGAAATCATTTTATAATCGAATTTCTGGTGCGCAGTAGCAATTAGAACGCAGTCATAACGCTTTAGTGCAGAGGGGGTAAGAGCTACTGAATCCATGCGGAAATCATACTCACGAGATGGCTTCAGTTTCGGGACATGCGGGTCGGAGTAATCCACCTTGGCGCCACGTTCCTGCAAGAGCTTGATCAGCTTAAGGCTGGGGCTTTCGCGCATATCATCGACATTGGATTTATAAGCAGCGCCAAGGATGAGCACCTTAGCGCCGGAGATGGATTTTTTCTGATCATTGAGTGCGGACACGGTGCGCTCGACCACATAATAGGGCATCGAGGTGTTGATTTCCCCGGCAAGCTCAATGAAGCGGGTCGGGGTTTCATACTCCCGCGCCTTCCAGGTCAGGTAAAACGGATCAATCGGGATGCAGTGCCCGCCCAGCCCAGGGCCGGGATAGAACGGCATATAGCCAAAAGGTTTGCTGCTGGCGGCATTGATAACCTCCCAGATATCAATCCCCATTTTATCAAACAGCACTTTGAGTTCGTTGACCAAGGCGATATTGACGCTCCGGAAAATATTTTCCAACAACTTGGTGGCTTCCGCCGCTTCACAGGAGGATACCGGAACAGTATTAACGACTACCGCATCATAAAGGGCACAGGCGAGCTTACCGCACGACGGAGTAATCCCACCGACTACCTTCGGGATGGTAGAGGTGGTAAAGCTGGGATTACCGGGATCCTCCCGCTCCGGTGAATATGCAAGGAAGAAATCCTTGCCTACCCTCATGCCTGAGGCGGAGAGCATAGGGAGAATCAATTCCCGGGTAGTGCCGGGATAGGTAGTACTTTCCAGCACCACCATCTGCCCGGAGCGCAGGTGTTTGGCAATAACTTCCGAGGTTGCCTTGACATAGCTCATGTCGGGGTCGCGGTGATGAGTCAACGGGGTCGGCACGCAGATCAGAACGCAGTCGGCCTTCTTTAGCTCCGCGAAATTGCTGGTCGCGCGGCAGCCCTTACGGGTCATAAATTCCTTAACTTTAGCGGAGGGGAGATGTTCGATATAAGTCCGCCCGGCCTGGAGAGCTTTAACTTTCTTCTTATCAATATCAAAGCCGATTACCGGAAATCCTGAACGCCCGAATTCAAATGCCAACGGCAGGCCGACATAACCCATGCCGATTACACCGACGACCGCGGTGCGGTTTTGGATCTTTTTCATTAAAATATCAGCCGGGTTCGGAGTTTGCTTTGCCATTAAAGTCCCTTTCAATTGTTGAGCTTACTTCACTGAAAATAATAAGTTAACTAATACTTTCAGTCAGTAATCTATAGCAAGCCGTCCCCTGGGTGTTCTCTCATGGTAAGGATCATTTCAGACTTTCCCGTTCGGGACGGGGAAAAATAAAATGGTGCTCAGGGAGGGATTCGAACCCTCACGCCCGTTAACGGGCTCGAGATTTTAAATCTCGTGTGTCTGCCATTCCACCACCCGAGCACTTTAGTTGGTGATGACTGTCAAAAACGGCTGCCAGCAGTCTTTCGTATTAGCATAACAGAAAAGCACGGCTCCGGTCAAGCGCGAGGATCAGATATTATCTTACCCTTATACCCCACTTCTGGGCAATTGCCCGGGCGCATAAACTTCCAAGGGCATCGGAAAGATGGGCCAGCGTATGGCATGATTCAATCAAGGCGCGGGCATTATTACTGTAACGCTCGCGCAGGGAGGCCTCGCCAGCATAGCTGACCAGAGCATCAGCCATTTCTTCAATATTATTACAGATAATCGTGGCAGGAAGGTCGGGCAGGCCGGTGAGATCCGCAAGGGAACCTTGCTTCATCAGCGCCAACGGCTTCCCTATGGCCATCATCTCCAACGCGGCTCGGGCCGTGCCGTCCGAGCCTGGGCGCATCAACGCACCCATGTCCATGACAGCCAAGGCCTCACGGAAGCGTTCTTCCGGCGAGCAAAAGACCACACTATCAGCAAGCTTCAAGGAGGCGACTTTTTCTACAAGAGCTTGTCGGCCTTCTCCCCGGCCGATCAGCAACGCCTGCAGTCTGGGTTCTTTAGCCTTAGCCATTGCAAAGGCTTTCAGAAAATCGCCCAATCCACGTCCGGCTTTCCAGCGGGACACTATCCCGACCACCGGATCCGCATCCTTGAATCCCAATTCTTTGCGCATGGCTGAGCCATCTATCTCCGGGTTGAACGCCTTGGAATCAACCGCCCCGGGCAGAATTATCCTTTCGCCGTCCGGGGTAAGCGCGCTCCTTCCAAGAGCCCGCCCCCCGGCGGGTGAGGTGGCTATCGCGACAACCGGGAACAATTTAAAAAACAGGCGGTTCGCCCAACCGAGAGGTTTATCCAGGCCACTGTGAAAGATGCGGATAAGAGGAACCTTGCTACCAACCGCAACCGCAGTGGTAGCAGTTTCAATAGTCTGGTGGACCATGACCAGGTTGATCTGCTTCTCTGTAATCATTTCCCGAATCTGCCTGACATCTCCGGGCAGTTGCCATAATTCTCCCTTTCGCGGCAGGGAGAGACTGGTATCAACCTGCAGCCCGGCGGCGCGGGCGCGGTCGGCAAGGTTTTTCCCCGGCAGGCAGGCAAAGGTAAGGTTATGGCCTGTTTCCGCCAGGAGCGTTGCCTGCTGGAGGGCTGCCGCACCGGGTCCGGAAAGACGGTTGGAAGAAATAATCGATAGGATCGAGAAGGAATTAACCGGTAGCATCCAATCTGAAGCCTCGTAGTTGAAGAAGAAGGGAGGTCATGAGTTTGCTTGCCGTTATTGCTTTAGTTTTACCAGCTCAAGTCATCGTGCCTTGGTCTTCATTGGAAATCACGCCGCCCAACTGCATCTTCAATTGCTGCGGGTTGGGGCTGTTATCCAGGGCGACCTCATAAGTGATCAAACCCTTGTGCACAAGTTTATACAGACCCATGTTAAAATCCTGCAAGCCATCCCTCGCCATGTTACGCAGGGTTTCAGGAATGCGTTCATCCTCATCATCTGCGATAATTTTCTTAATCACCGCGTTGACAAACATCACCTCCGCAACCGGCACTCTCGGGACCTCTTTAGTACAGCCCGGCAGGAGTTTCTGAGCCAGGACGGCCCGGAGCGTAAAAGCTATGGTCTGGCGCAGCGGATGCTGGCGGTCGCCGGGGAAGAAATCCAACATCCGGGAGATGGTTTGCTTGGCATTTCTGGAATGCAAGGTGGCAAAAACCAGGTGCCCGGTTTCCGCGGCGGAGAGGGCGGTTTCGATGGTGTCGGCATCGCGCATCTCCCCAACCAGGATAACGTCAGGGTCCTGCCGTAGGCCATACCTGAGGGCGGTATAAAAATCGGGGACATCCATCCCGACCTCCCGCTGGTTAATGAAAGATTTTGCATCCGTATACATAAACTCAATCGGATCTTCGATGGTCAGAATGTGGCAGCGGCGAGTAGCGTTGATTCGCTGGAGCAGGCTCGCGAGGGTGGTGCTCTTCCCTGAACCGGAGGCGCCGACTACGAGCACCATGCCGGAGTCATAAGAAGAAAATTGGCTGAGAGATTCCGGCAGGTTCAATTCCTTGAGATCCGGGATCTTAGTCCGGACATGCCGGGCGGAGAGGGAGAGACTACCGCGCTGCTGGAAGACGCTGATACGGAACCTCCCGACCTTCGAGATCCCATGGGCGAATTCAATGCTGCCTTTTTCTTCCAGGGGCTCCTTCAACTGCGTCGGCATAATCGCAAAGATCATTTCTTTCAATTGTTCGATAGTGAGGGGGGGCGCTTCAATCTTGCGCGGGACCCCGTTAACCCGGTAAATCGGCGGGGAAAAGACCTTCAAATGGAGGTCAGAGGCACCCAGCTTCTCCATGTTGGAGAGGTATTTTTCAATCGGGCTTTCCTTGGAAAACATCTTGGTTGCCATCAGCAGAATCTCCCTGCATCTAACAATAATTTTATGACTTGATTATAAATATTTAACACCTTACTAATCATGCCGGGCAGGTTGGCAAGTGTCAAAATAAAAATGCCGTCTTATATGAACAGACGACTGGCAAAGGGCATCCCCGCGTTAAAGGGATTCTCCACCGGATTTTATCTGGTTTTTTGTATCTTGTTTCAGGATTTTGTATTAAGATATCAGCAAAATAATCCACGGAAGAATTATAAAAAGAAGAGAAAAGAATAAATACCAAATTGACTTGTAGCTATTAATGGAGACAATGAGCAAATACCATAACCGCGCCTGGCCAGCAGCGGCAGTGGCATCTTGAAACGCATGGGGGAAACATTTGCGTTTCATTATTAAGATTGCTGTCTGATTCATGCTGCCAGGACTCCAAGGAGTTTAACTCAAGGGGAGGAGATCAAGGGATATGAAAACCTGGACTTACAATGTCTTGCCAAATCTTCCAGAACGTTTGGAAGCCTTGCGGAAAATCGCCTACAACCTCTGGTTCAGCTGGGACTGGGAAGCGGTTCAGCTCTTTATCCGACTGGGAGAGGAATACTGGGAGAAGTCTTACCAGAACCCGGTCAGACTCCTCGGACTGATTCCGCAGGAACGCTATGATAAAATTCTGCAGGACAATTCCTTCCTCGCGTGGATGGACCGGGTGGAAGAACGCTTCCAGGAATACATGGACAGCGAAACCTGGTTCGACCGAACCTTCAAGCAAACCGACGGCTTGGTAGCCTATTTTTCCTGTGAATACGGCATGGATGAAGGTTTACCGGTCTATTCCGGCGGTCTCGGGATCCTCTCCGGCGATCACCTCAAGAGCGCCTCTGACCTGGGGATCCCCCTCTGCGCGGTTGGTTTACTCTACCGCGAAGGCTACTTCCGCCAGTACCTGAATGCCGACGGTTACCAGCAGGAAGAATACCCAGAGAATGACTGGTATACCATGCCGGTCAATCTGGTAACCAACGGCAATGGTGAGCCCTTGAAGATCATGGTCAATTTCCTAGAGGAAGAGGTGGTGGCCAGGATCTGGAAGGTCCAGGTCGGTAGGGTCTCGCTCTTCTTGCTCGATACCAATATCCCGGACAACCCGCCCCATCAACGCGAGGTGACCGCGCAGCTCTATGGCGGGGATCGCGAGATGCGCATCCGCCAGGAAATTCTCCTGGGGATCGGCGGCCTGCGCGCGTTGTGGGCCATGGGACTTGAGCCTACGGTCTGCCAT
>JAFGNG010000116.1 GCA_016927125.1 Planctomycetota bacterium
AGTGTTGCAGGCCCGCCCCGACCTTGATTTTGTTGTTGGGCAATATAACTACTTCATTGATTCTTCCGAGTTGCCTGAGCCCCGGCTGGTGAAGGGTTTGCCGCCCCTGACTCTGCAGAGCTACTTCCAGCGCCAGGCACAGATCCATGTGGTTGCCCCGCTCTTCCGCCGGGAGAGTTTGCGCCGGGTGGGGCCGTCGGATGAGAGGCTAACCTGCTGCGATGAGACTAATTTTTTCGGACGCGTCCTGGCCATGGGCTTGAAGTCGGAGTATACGCCCGGCGCTTATGGCTGGTACCGGATGCACCACCGCAACATGCGCCGCACCATCGACTGGCAGGATCGCCTGCGCTCGGGCGTCTATTGTTTTTCCGGCATCTGCGAGGTGGCGGAGAAGTTCGGCACCGAGATCCCGGTTGAATTGCGACTTAGCATGCTCACCAGCCGCTCCCGGTTGCGCGCGCTGGAAGGCGACCGCACCGGCGCCCTGGAGGATCTCCAGGAAAGCCTGCGGATCTTGCCGCAAAAAAACCGCAAACGGAAGATCGATTTGAAGATGCGTTACTGGCTGCTGCGAATCGCGGGAGAGAAGGCCTATACCAAGCTTACCGACAACCTCCGGAAACTCAGCGGCAAGGGGTACGACCGCCTGCCCGGCAGAGTGCGCCGGAAACTCGCTGATAACAATTCCCCGGAAGAAATTTCTTAACCGTAATTTTACCTTAACCCGGAGGCGCTGGGTTTATTTTGGAGCTAGTGAATAATGCCTGAGCCGCTTCTGAGCGTAGTCATCCCTTCACTCAACCGGGTGCGTTATATCGACGCCGCTATTGACAGCGTCCTGCAACAGGAGGCTCCGGTTGAATGTATTGTGATGGACGGGGGCTCCAGCGATGAGACTATTGAAATCCTGCGGGGCTATGGAGAGCGGATCACCTGGATCTCCGCTCCGGACCGGGGGCAGGGCGATGCGATCAACCAAGGTTGGCGGCTCTGCAAGGGCGAAATTCTAACCTGGCTCAATGCCGATGATGTCTGGGCTCCCGGTGCTGCGGGGAAGGTACTCGCCTACTTTCAATCTCATCCGGAGATTGAGGTCTTCTACGGCGACTGCGGTAAGATCGATCTCAATGGCAAAGAGATCGGCATGTCCTACCGGCATGACTGGGATCTCAACTACGCGCTGGAATATTGCGACCATTGCATCCCCCAGCCGGCCTCTTTTATCCGCCGCCGAGCCTTGGAAGAGATCGGCTGGCTCGATGCTTCTTTTACCTTGATAGATTGCGAACTGTGGCTGCGCCTCAGCAGCCGAAAAAAAATTTCCTACCAGCCCGGCATCCTTGCTTATGCGCGCAACCTCTCCGGTTATGATTTGAGGCACTTTGCCCAGGACCGGGTGCGATTGATTAAAAAATTTTTCAGCCAGGAGGAACTGCCCCGGGAGTTTCGCAGGATCAAGCGACGGGCCGTCAGCAATGCCTGTCTGCGCGCGATCGAGGATCTCCGTTGCCTGGAGAGAAAACCGCGGGGGTTAATCGCGTCTTATCTCTTACAGGCAATCCTTGCCGATCCCGGGAACTTCCGCCGCGTCTGGCAGAGCGCCAGCGGCTTGTTCAAAAGGCTTTTCGTACAACTGGGGTTTAATTAAAACAGGGATCAAATGACCGACAACTCTACCGACTACCAACCCCGGATCAGCATTATCACGCCCTCCCTCAACCAGGGAGAGTTTATTGAAGCCGCCATCCTGTCGGTGCTGGGCCAGGATTATCCCGAGATTGAATATCTTATTATCGACGGTGGCTCCACCGATAATTCTGTCGAAATTATAAAAAAATACAGTGACCGGCTGGCTTACTGGGTCAGTACTCCCGATGGTGGCCAGCCACAGGCAATCAACCAGGGGTTACGCCGCGCAACCGGCGAGATTGTTGCCTACCTCAACAGCGATGACCATTATCTCCCCGGGGCCTTCCGCGCCGTTGCCGAGGCCCTGGCTCCCCGCCCGGAGGAAGAGGAGAGCTCTGACTGGATTGCGGGCGAAGCCATCTACAAATTTCAGAAATCCGGGGAAGAGAAGCTCTGGATGCCAACCCTGCCGATGGTACCCTGGCGCAACGTAACCCTGCCCTGGGCAGTGCCGCAGGTGTCATGTTTCTGGCGGCGCAAGCTCTTTCACCGCTTCGGCTTCTTTCGCGAGGATCTGCAATACTGCTTTGACACGGAGTTCGAAGTGCGTCTCGCGCTGGGCGGTTCCTTGCCGAGGATTGTAAGGCAACCCCTGGCCGTTCGTTTCCTGCAGGAAGAATCCAAGAGCATGACTGTACCGCAGCGGTTTCGCGAGGAGCAGCAGAGGTTTTTAAGCATTTTCGCGGACGAACTTCCTGAGCCGGAGTACCGCCAAGCTTTTTTTATGTGGAGCTGGAAGGATGCGTGTTATCAAGTCCATGACCGCCGTTTGCTCTCTGCATTCTTAAGTTTCTGCACCCTCATAATCCAATACCCTCTCTCTTTCGGTCGCATGGTTAGCGGAAGACTCAAGGCGCGGCTCGGATGGAGGAAGGAATTATGATGGACACTAAAAAGCCGCGCATTACCTTCGGCATTATCGTCTTGAACGGGGAGCCTTTCACCCGCTATTGCCTGCGCTCGCTCTATCCCTTCGCGCACCAGATTATCGTAGTCGAGGGAGGTTCCCGCCACGCCGAGAAGTTTTGCACCCCCGACGGACATTCCATTGATGGCACCCTGAAGGTTTTAAAACAATTCCAGGCGGAAGAAGACCCGGAGGATAAGATCGAGATTATTACCCGTGATAGCTTCTGGGAGGAAAAGGGAGAACAGTCGCAAGCCTATGCCGTACGCGCCACTGGCGATTGGCTCTGGCAGGTTGATATTGATGAGTTCTACCGGCCTGAAGATATGCAGCGGCTCTTAGATCTCCTGGTTGAAAAACCTGAGATTACCGCTGCCGCCTTCCATACCCTCACCTTCTGGGGCAGCCTGGAGGTGCTTGTCGACGGCTTGATGCTGCGAGGTGCGGGGCGGGAATTCCGACGCCTCTTCCGTTTTGGAAAGGGCTACCGTTACAGCCAGCACCGCCCCCCCACCGTGCTTGATCCTGAAGGAAATAATCTCTGGAAGGGCAATCGCTTTAACGGCGTAGCCATGGAAAAAGCTGGCATCATGCTCTACCATTACGCCATGCTCTTCCCGCAGCAGGTGCTTAGGAAATGCGCTTATTATGATTCCCTTACTAAGGGCCGTCGCCTGGAGAGCGAGTGGGTAAGACGGTGCTATCAAAATTTACAGTCGCCTTACCGGGTGCATAACTATTATAATCATTTGAGCTGGCTGGAGAGTTTCTCCGGCTCCCATCCGCCGCAGGTTCTAGCGATGATGGAGGATATCCGCGCCGGGCGTTTGGAGGTGGAATTGCGCCCGATGGGGGACGTAGCGGAATTATTGCGCAAACCCGGCTACCGCCTTGGCAGCGCAGTTCTCAAAAGCCTTGCCCCCCTCTATGGCCTGGGTTTACGATGCTGGTGGAGCCGCCCGCAGTGGCTCAGGCTGGGATTTTATCGCAAGACAAAAAGTTAGGGTAATCAGGGAAAGGGGAATGGGATGAAAGAGAACCTGGGCAAATTCCTGAAAAACATCCTTCCGCCTGCTTCCGTTGAGCGCCTCAAGGGGGTACGCGACATTGCCCATCTCGGTCGGACGGTTAGTGATCTGCAAGGCAAGTTCCTGCGCGAGCAATACCCCGGGCTGGTTGCCTGCGAGGATGAGAGGACATACCTGGCTTTGAATGAATACAAGGCTTTCAGCCAGTACGGAGAGGATGGGTTGCTGTTATATATCTTCTCACAGATCGGCATAGCCAATTTCAGTTTTGTCGAGATTGGCATTGGCACCGGCCGGGAGTGCAACACCGCGGCCCTCTCCATTTACTTCGGCTGGCACGGCTTGCTCATTGACGGCGACGCGGACAATGTCAAGCTCGCCCGCGCCCATTACGGTGCCTGCCTGGGCAGGGAAACAGAACGGGTCAAGGTGGCGCCGGGTTTTGTCACCACTGAAAATGTGAATGAAATAATCACCCAGCATGGGATGGCGGGGGAGATCGATCTCCTCTCCATTGATATTGACGGCAATGACTACTGGGTCTGGCAAGCGATCGAAGCGGTGGAACCGCGCACAGTGGTGATCGAATACAACGCTTCCTTCGGCCCGGAAAAAGCGATCACCGTGCCGTATGATCCTGCGTTTAACCGGCATGATAAG
>JAFGNG010000117.1 GCA_016927125.1 Planctomycetota bacterium
CCTGAAACTCTCCACCTCAATGCCATCCGCCCTGAGCAGGCCTGAAATGAAAGTGATCGTTGTGGCCTGGTCACGGGCTTCATAATGGATAATATTCTTAGCGCTCAAAATCTCAAGCCGCTTGATTGCCAGCAAACCTGCTGATACTCTCGATAGCTCTTCCCGTTGAGGAAGGCCAAATTCCAGATCCGGCAGGTCCGGGGAAGA
This sequence comes from Planctomycetota bacterium, assembly GCA_016927125.1. Classification (GTDB taxonomy): domain Bacteria; phylum Planctomycetota; class SZUA-567; order SZUA-567; family JAFGNG01; genus JAFGNG01. The sequence continues at coordinate 208 of JAFGNG010000117.1, forward strand.
CATGAGTACTTCCTCTGTTACATCCAGCGCTATAGGTTTAAACAAATTGTCAGCAGCTTGCAGGATTGATTGGAGGGGGAGCTTGCTTATCTCCAGGCTTTTCATAAAATCCCAGGCTTCCTGGTCGGCGTTGTAATTGGTGTTACTTTCAAGCCTCGTAATTGCAAGCAAATCGATCTTATTAATGCTGATATCTTGCAGTTCCATTTTTTCAGCAGTAAGGTATGCTGGCACATCCGGACGGCGGGAAGTAAAAGAGAAGTCATGCAAGATGCCGCTGATAGGATGACCGGTAGAGTTGCTAACGCCGTCAAGGGTAAGGGTGCCAATAGTGAAAATCCCGCCCGCCTTGCCGGGGGAGTAGCAATCAAGCTCAACACCTTGCAGGGCAAGAGCTAATTTTTCCTCGGAGTTGGCTAAATCTGCAGAAGATATCTTTGCCGTAACCGTTTGTATATTAGCTGGTTGTGACTGGTCAGAAATGATTGCCTGGAGATTGTCCAGCTTAAGGTTATCCAGCTTCAGCGTACCTCCCTGGCTAACGTCTGTCGACTCCTTCCCGGCAATTTCTTGGCTGGATGAAGGAAAACAGGCTTGCAGGTATTCGCAAAGACTGCGCAGGTCATCTGCTTCGACAAAACGTTGTGCGGAATTAATGGTAAGGCCGACGCGGGGCTGCTCCATACTCCCGTTTTTAATTTCCCTCCCGCCGTCTGCTCGGTTGATAAAGTTCAGGTTGAGCCGGAAGGCCGCCCAGAGAGGGAATTCTTTACCTGCTCGTCCAGAAACTCTTGGCGCAGTTATAACCAGGTTGGAGGGAGGCATGCCCTCGCTCTCGATGAGGAAGGGATTACGGGCAGTAACATTGCTAATAGCAATATCAAAGAGCATCTCCCCGGAGCGGTTAATCCGGGTGGAAAATTCTTCCGCCATGAAGGTTGCGCAGGTGAAGGGTATAGTATTGACAGGATTTTGTCCGGCCTGCCAGGAAGAGAATTCGGAAGCTGTTATGTTCTTGAATTCGCCCGCAAGCTCGAAGGCGGTTTCGGGATCAGACTGCGAGCCGGTAAGATGAAAGCCAAGATTACGCAGGGCAATCTCCCTGACCGCCAGGGGCTGTTCTTCGTCCCCCTCCGGCTCCGCTGCACCTGTTGGCAGCACTCCAAAAGCCTCTGACCAGGACTTGAGAATGGCGGCAAGTTCGCTTGAGGCCACCAACCCTTTGCCTTTAGAAACCGGGAGATCAAGGGTCAGATTATCCGCTTGTAAGCTGTTAACCTTTATTCCGGAGCCATATTCCTGTAGTGGTATGGCCAGCTTGAGCAGGGCTTCGGCATCATCTGGCTTCGCGATCCGGGTTATTCCTCCCGCTCCAAAGCTTAAGGCCCTGGGATTTTTGAATACCAGGTTGAAGCCGGGCAGGTCCTTGGTAAGACTGGCGCTATTAAGATTATCCAAAGACATTGCTGCAGCCGCAAACTCGCATGCCTGGCCTGAATGCGATGCCTTGATTTCGGGATGATTCAAAATCAGGTTTGATAAACTGGTTTTTCCACTTGGAGATAGCTGTAACTGCTGTAGCGTTAATTCTGAAATCTCCGCCGAGATTTTGCCTTGTACAGAGCCGCCGCGTTCATCTGTGATGGTAGCTGTCAGGGAATTAGCTTTGAACTCCTCGACCGTCAGGCTGGTGGCGACGCTGCTTGCGTCCGCTTCCGTCGAGGCCAGCCCGGTCTTCCCGGAGACCTTGGCGATCTGCCGGAGTAGCTTGCCAAGGCGGAAACTGCCTTGGTCTCCAGGGTTCTGCCCGGCGGTGATCCGATCAGAATAATGGGAGGAATCCAGTTTGAGTTTCTTAACAATCACCGGTCCTTGCGGGTCAATCCGCACCAGGGTTTCAAATTTATTAATTTTGAAATACTCTTCGCTTCCTTCGGAAATCCCGGCATGGTGCATCTTGAAGGCGATTTCCGGGTAGATTTCCCGCAGGGTGGCGGCAGCGATGCCTTCAAGCTGGATAGCGTCGGCTTTGATACTGTCCTCCAACCCGCCCTCTTGGGAAAAGATAACCTTTACCCCGCGCAGGCTGGTCTCCGGAATCGCCCAGTCGGGATGCGGCGAACGCAACCAGGCCATTAGAGCCGTGAAATCCGTACCCCCGGCAACGCCCGTTTCTTCGGGGATGGTGACCACCAGCCCGCTGCCATCAATATTGAAGATGGAGTATTCGCCAAAGACCCCCGGAAGTTTTTTGAACGCGATATTGATGTGATCGAGATGCAGGCAGACCGGATCCTTGCCAATCTCGACATTCTTGAGGGTAATGCTGGGACGGCCAAAGATAAAGAGCCGCAATTCGCCTACCGAAACCGGCATACCCAGGGCGCTGGCAGCCTGATTCTCAACATAGGCGCGCAGGAGATAATCGCTGCAGAGCCAGGTCAGGGTGATGACGCAAAAGGCCACGAGTGCAACCAGGCAGCCGAAGCGTCTAAGATTCAACCGCTGCTTGGCCGGTGGCTTGGCAGAAGCAGGCGTCTCCAGCCGCGAATCATAATTGCTTGCTGGCTTGGAAGGGAATCGCATAACTATATAATCCTTTATTAAATTAACACGATGACAAGCGGCGTGGGCTTTGCCGGGGGCATGGCTAAAGCTCTATCTCCATTCCTTCCCTGGCGAAGGCGAGGTTGAGCCCCTTCGCGGCAGCGGCAGCAGTGTGGATTTCTTCACGGGAGGCGAGGATCTCATCCGTGGCCGAGGGCGCGTGATGGGTGAAGATCATCTGCTTCACTTCGGCGGTGGCAGCCAATTCCAGGTTACATTCATACCAGGAATGCCCCCAACCCTTCTTCTCCTCGTATTCTTCCCGGGTATACATCGAATCCCAGCTTACCAGGTCGGCACCCCGGAGGAATTCCGCAATCTGCGTGTTCTGCTGTGCAACATTTTGATCCAGCTCTGCCAGGAAATCTTCATCCATCTCCGCGGCGGCTTGGGGATCAATACGATAGATATTCTGATAAGGCTCATGATCCCCGCCATAGACGTAGGTTTTATCGTTCTCCCGGATTTTATACGCAAAGCAGGGCACCGGATGATTGAGACGGCAGACGGTGAGATCCAGACCATCGACGCTGAAGGAATCATCCGCGATATCCAGATAGTTGAGGTTTGAACCGAGTTCGGCAATCCGCACGGGGAAGACCTCGTAGCGGGTCTGCATCTCCATGATCTCCCGGATACCCATCTTATGAACCGCCGAAGCGGGACCGTGAATATTAAGGCTGTTGCCCTTCATATACGAAGGCACAAAAAACGGGAAGCCCTGAATATGATCCCAGTGGGTGTGGGAGATAAAAATGGCGGCGGTGATCGGTCCGCCGCGTGCCATCAGGAGATCGCCATACTCCCGGATACCAGTACCGGCGTCAAAGATAATGATCTTGCCGTTATCGAGCTCGACCGAGACGCAAGAGGTGTTGCCGCCGTAAATGGCAGTGTCTTTGCTGGGCGTGGGAATACTGCCGCGCACTCCCCAGAAGTGTACCTTCATATTTTCAGTATCCTTCTAACAACTGCAGTTGCAGAGATTTATCTGATTTGTCTCTGATTAGTTTAAAGAAGTTTGCCGGTTTTGCAACCAGCTTTCAGGTTTTTAAAAATTCCATAGCCTTATTGATTTCATCCGGCAGGATTTGTAACACCTCTTCTGCAATTGTCTCCGGTATGCCCAGGCTGGCATAGACCGCCTGCTGGTCCATCTCCTTGGCGACATCCAGCGCCAGGCCGATGCCATGCGTACGGCAAAGATGATCGGCAAGGTGGACGGTCAGGACAATCTCTGCGTAGGGTCCGGAAATGGTGGACTCATGGTGGAGAAGGAGTACCGCGATAAGATCCTTGGAAAAGCCCCACTTTTCGCCCAAAGCCTTGCCGATCAGGCAGTGGTTGAGATTGCAAAGGGCGTAATCCTCGGCCGCCAGCAAACCCATTTGGTCGGCCTGCTCCAACACTTCCGTCATTTCCTCGGGGTAGAACTGGCTCTCGACTAGTAGACCGAGGTCATGGATGAGGCCGGCGAGAAAATAATCTTCTATGATTTTCTTGTCTACCCCGCGGCGCTGTGCGATCAGCTTGGAGGTAACGCCCACGGCAAGGGAATGTTTCCAGAATTCTTCTATTTCGAAGATATTTTTTATCTCCACTCCCTGAAAATGTGTCAATACCGAGACACTCAAGGCGAGGGCCTTGATGGTATTGAGCCCCATCATGATAATAGCTTTTTCGAGCGAGACAATCTTCTCGGCGGGGCTGCAATAGGAGGAATTAACCAGCTTCATGATCCGGGCGGTAAGAACGGGATCCAGCTTGATCACCCGGGTAAGGTCGCCGGGCGGACAATTGATATCGTTGCCGAGTTCCTGCACCTTTGCCGCCGTTGGGGAGAGGGAAGGCATCTCCTCCTCCAGGCGGGTCAACACTTCTTCGAGCGTGTATTCCATAAGCCGCCTTGTTGCTACCAAGATTTATCGACTTTCCCCCAATTCAGGCCTGCAAAGATGAGTTTACAGTGAGGTTTATCCAAGGCAAGGGATTTTCCCGCCCCCGTGTCCTCCTGCCCTTACAGGATATACTTAGAAAGATCCTCGTCTTTGGCAAGGTCTGCCAGGCGTTCGCTCACCATTTCAGCGGTGATAGTAATCCGCTTCTCTTTCATGTCCGGCGCGTTGAAGCTGATCTCTTCCATTAGTTTTTCCATAATCGTATGCAGCCGCCGGGCGCCAATGTCCTGGTTGGAGCGGTTGACATTCGCGGCCATATCTGCCATCGCGCCCAGGGAATCTTCTTGGAATTCAATCGCCAGGCCCTCGGTCTGCAAAAGCAGTTCCACCTGCCGGGTGAGGGCGTTTTTAGGCTTGGTCAGGATCTGGACAAAATCATCGCGGGTCAACGCTTTCAACTCCACGCGGATCGGGAAGCGGCCCTGCATCTCCGGGATCAACTCACTGGGCTTACTCCCGTGGAAAGCCCCGGCGGCGATAAAGAGGATATGATCGGTGCGTACCAGGCCGAACTTGGTATTCACCGTGCTGCCCTCCACAATCGGCAGCATGTCGCGCTGCACGCCTTCGCGGCTGACATCCGGACCTTCGCTGCGGTGGGAGCCAATCACCTTGTCGATTTCGTCGATGAAGATTATCCCGGACTGCTCCGCGCGTTCGATCCCCCGGCGGCAGACCGCCTCGCTGTCGATAAGCTTCTCCGCTTCTTCCTGTGCGAGGATGCGCTGGGCTTCGCTGACGCGCAGCCGGCGGGACTTGCGCTTTTGCGGGAGCATTTTCTCCAGCATCTCCTGCATTTCCAGTCCCATCTCTTCGCCGCCTGCCATGCCGAAAATCCCGGCGACCGGGGGAGCTTCCTTGACCTCGGTATCGATCATCCGGTCATCCAACCCCCCGGCGCGTAGCTTGCTGCGCAATTTCTCGCGGGTGCGCTGGCGGCGTTCCACTTCGTTTTCCATGTCTTCAGCCTTGGTAACACGCTCGGGCGCGGGCAGCAGGAGATCCAGCAGGCGTTCCTCCGCCATCTTTTCCGCTTCCGCCATGACGCGGACCTGCTCCTGTGCCTGAACTTGGTTGACCGAAACCTTGGCGAGATCGCGGATCATGCTCTCCACATCGCGGCCCTGGTAGCCTACCTCGGTATACTTGCTGGCCTCGACCTTGATGAAGGGTGCGTCGATCATCGCGGCGAGGCGACGGGCGATCTCGGTCTTGCCCACCCCGGTGGGGCCGATCATGATAATGTTCTTGGGCGTGACTTCCTCGGCAATCTCAGGTTCAAGCTGCCGGCGGCGCCAGCGGTTACGGATAGCGATAGCGACGGCGCGCTTGGCTTCATCTTGGCTGATCACGTACTTATCAAGCTCCGCCACGATCTCCCGGGGGGTCATGGCGTCAAAGGCGGGTCGTTCAGTAACAATCTGCATTACTAACTCCTGTTCGGTTAATTACAATTATAATTCCTCAACTACGATATTGTTGTTGGTATAGATGCAGCTGGCGGAGGCAATCTCCAGGGCCTCGCGGACGATCTCTTTCGCCGAGAGGTTGGAGTATTTGATCAGCGCCCGCGCCGCAGCGGAGGCATAGCCGCCTCCGGAGCCAATGCCAAGCACCCCGTCGTCCGGTTCAATAATATCACCGGAACCGCCGAGCAATAGCGAGGTATTGGTGTCAACCGTAATCATCATACTCTCCAGTCGGCGTAGCGACCTGTCCAGGCGCCAGTCCTTGGCGAGCTCGGTAGCGGCGCGGACCAGGTTGTTATTGAATTCCCCCAGCCGCTTTTCAAAGCGCTCCATCAGAGCGAAGGCATCGGCGGCCGAGCCCGCGAAGCCCACCAGGACGGCGCCATCGGCGAGTTTACGGATTTTTTTGGCCCCGTGCTTGAAGATTTCATTGCCCAGGGTAACCTGCCCATCCCCGCCGATGGCTACGGCTCCGTCTTTGCGCACCGAGAGGATGGTGGTGGCATGAAAAGTTTCCATTAAAATCCCTTTCTAAAGGTTTTTTTGGCATTTTTCAGTTGCCCTGACCTCGGAATTGATCGCTTTAGGTCCTATAGAGGTAAATTCTCAGGCCTGTTTAGACAGTTGTCAAGGATTATCATTTTTCCCTCTATCCGGAAATATTTTTTGACAGGAGGCGGGTTGAATTTTATACTTCCTGTTTCACCATCTTTATGATCACCATTAAGTTTCGATATGATTTAGATTTCAGTTTGTAATGGGAAGGCGAACAAATGGCGGTAGGTAATGTATTTACCCGCGGATTCTTTAAAGAAAACCCGGTCTTTGTCCTCCTGCTCGGATTATGCCCCGCCCTGGCTGTTACCACCGGTTTGAAAAACGCGCTTGGGATGGGCCTGGCCGCGACCTTTGTCCTGGTCTGCAGCAATCTGATTGTTTCTCTCTCCCGCAAATTCATTCCTAAGGAAGTGCGGATCCCCTGCTTTATTGTGATTATTGCGACTTTTGTTACCATTGTGAAGATGGTGATGGCAGCTTTCCTGCCGGAGCTCAAGGAAGCGCTGGGGATCTTCCTGCCCTTGATTGTGGTTAACTGCATCATTCTCGGCCGCGCGGAAGCCTTTGCCTCCAAGAACAAGCTGCTCCCATCCGTGATTGACGGCCTGGGCATGGGGATCGGCTTTACCCTGGCGATCTGCATTATCGGGATTGTCCGGGAAATCCTCGGCGCGTGGATGATCTTTGGCATCCCGATCACGCGCGGCGGCATGGCTTATTCCATGAAGGTCTTTATCCTGGCGCCGGGAGGGTTTTTGGCCATGGGGCTGCTGCTGGCTTACTTTAATTATCTCGGTGCGCAGCGTGCCCGCAGGCTTGCCCTGGCGCAGAAGGGAATCCATGAAGGCAAGGGTGCACCAGCGGTGGATACCAGTAATCCTACTGTTCAAACTATCAATTCCCAGAATATGATTGGCAAAACCGGAGCCGGGCCTTGCAACCTCTGCCCGGGATGCGATAAGCCCAATTTTTAGATAGGATTCAAGGTGGAACAAGCTGTCATTTATTTGAAAATCATCTTTGCGGCTGTTTTTGTCCAGAATTTTGTGCTGTCAAAATTCCTGGGACTCTGCCCCTTTATCGGGGTCAGCAAGAAGCGTAGTTCCGCGATCGGCATGGGCCTGGCGGTGATCTTTGTCATGACCCTGGCAAGCGCTGCCACCATGCTGATCTACCAGTACCTCCTCAAGCCTTTTAAAATGGAGTTTTACCTCGATATTGTCAGTTTCATCGTGGTAATCGCGGCGCTGGTGCAGTTTGTGGAGCTGGCGATGCGTAAGCTCGCCCCTGCCCTTTATAAAGCGCTCGGGATTTACCTGCCGCTGATTACCACCAACTGCGCGGTTCTCGGCGTGACCCAGCTCAACCTGGAGTTCGCCAAGCTCAACGGCATCACCCTTACTGATTGCCTCCTCCGCAGTATTGTCAACGGCGTCTTCGCCGGGGTGGGCTTTACCCTTGCCCTTGTATTGATGGCCGGGATTCGCGAACGTTTGGAATCTTCGCCCGTGCCGGAATGCATGCAAGGGGTTCCAATCGCTTTTATCGCCGCGGCCTGCATGGCGCTGGCCTTCTTCGGCTTTGCCGGCATTGCATAATTTAACCGCCAAAGGAATATCATGGATTGGAAAGCTTTAAGCATAGCATTGGGCAGCATGGCAGGCATTGGCGCTGTCCTGGGGATTGTCCTGGCCTGGGGTAGCAAGCGCTTTTTTGTCAAGGTTGATGAGCGCGTCGAACAGGTGGAAGCAATTCTCCCCGGGGTTAATTGCGGCGCCTGCGGCTTTCCGGGGTGCTCAGGCTACGCTGAGGCTATCGTAACCTCTGAAGCTACAATGACGTTATGCTCTCCTGGAGGCGCCGAATGTGCGCATGATATCGCCCGGATCATGGGTGCGGAGGTAGAGGCGGTCGAACCGAAGTATGCACTTACCGCCTGCCAGGGAGGGAATGTTCCCAACCGTTTTGACTATTCCGGCGTACATGACTGCCGCGCGGCCGTGGTCCCTGGTATGGGCGGGGGCATCAAGCACTGCACCTATGGTTGTATCGGTTACGGCACCTGCGCTAGGGCCTGCCCCTTTGGCGCCATTACCATGAATGACAAGCAGATGCCGGTGATTGATGAAGAGAAGTGCACCGGTTGCGGTCGCTGCGTGGAGGTCTGCCCGCGCGATTTGAACCGGATTGATCGTGAAAGCCGGACCGTCTTTGTCCTCTGCACCAGCCACGACAAGGGCGCGGTTACTAATAAAATCTGTGATCATGGCTGCATTGCCTGCAAAAAATGCGAGCAGGAATGCCCCTTTGATGCTATCCATGTGATCGACAACCTCGCGGTCATAGACTATGAAAAATGCAAGCTCTGCGGCAAATGCGTAGATGTCTGCCCGAAAGGAGTCATTGTCAACCTCCGCAAAGAACGCCGCGCTCGCAAGCAGGCGCGAGAAACAGCAGCTAAGGAGGCGACGACTTAAATGGCTTTCCTAAAGACCTTCAAGGGCGGGGTACATCCCCCTGACCACAAACAACTTAGCAAAGACGCGGCCATCACCGAGGCCATGGTACCGGAATTACTGACTGTCCCCATGGCGCAGCATATTGGCAAGCCTGCCCAGCCGGTGGTCAAGGTAACTGACGAGGTGAAGCGCGGGCAGGTTATCGGTGAATCCCAGGGATTTGTCTCCGCCAATGTCCACTCCCCCGTCAGCGGCAAGGTTAAGAGAATTACCGAATGCAACACCCCCCTCGGCACCAAGACCCAGGCTATTCTTATTGAGAATGACGGCCAGGACACCTGGGCTGAAGGGTGCAATGTTGAGTCCAACCCGGAAAACTTAACCCCGAAGGAAATCCGTTCCCGGATTGCGGACGCGGGAATAGTCGGCATGGGCGGCGCGACCTTCCCGACCCATGTCAAGCTCTCTCCTCCCGAGGGCAAGACCATTGACACGGTATTGCTTAATGGCGTTGAATGTGAACCTTATCTCACCAGCGACTACCGCCTGATGTTAGAAAGCCCAGATACCATTGTCAAAGGCTTGCAACTGGTAATGCGAGCGGTTAATTGCAATAACGGCTATATCGGCGTAGAAGCCAATAAGCCTGATGCCTTTAAAATCATGGAGAAGACTTGCAAAGAGCTGTCCTCCAGTGATGCCAGGCTGGCAGCGGTGATGCTGGAGGTCAAGTATCCGCAGGGTGGTGAAAAACAGTTGATTGAGGCAGTGCTAAACCGTGAGGTCCCGAGCGGCAGACTGCCGATGGATATTGGCGCGCTGGTGCAGAATGTCGGCAGCTCGCATGCGATTTATCAAGCCTGCTATCTGAACCGGCCGCTGACCGAACGGATTGTCGCCGTGACCGGAGAAGCCGTCGCGGAACCGGCGAATCTGCTGGCGCGCATCGGTACCCCCATCGGCGACCTCCTCAGGCATTGCCGCTTTGATGAAGAGAAAGCCGTGAAATTAATCTGCGGCGGGCCGATGATGGGCCTGGCGCACTTCGACCTGGAAATGCCGGTTAATAAGGGTATGAGCGGCCTCCTGGCTTTGACCGATGCCAGCGATTGGGACTTCCGCCATTGCATCCGCTGCGGGCGCTGTGTGGACGGCTGCGCCGCGCACCTGCTGCCCTCCGAGCTTTCGATTATTGGCGAGTCTGGCCGCTTCCTCGACGCGGAAGAGGCCAATGTCATGGATTGTATCGAATGTGGCGCCTGCACCTATGTCTGTCCCGCACGGCGGCCGATTGTCCAGTGGATCAAGCTGGCCAAGCAGGAAATCATGAAGGAACGCCTGCGCAAGGCAGAGCAGGCCAAGGCCGTTTAACTTTTTTAGAGGAAATCTTGTGGCAAAGCAATTTGTAATTACTCCCAGCCCTCATCTCAAGACCAAGGAAGACATTGGCGCGATCATGCGGGCCGTCTGCCTGGCCCTGGCCCCGGCGTTTATTTTTGCTTTATATCGCTTCGGTTACTGGTCGATTGCGGTAACCGCGATCGCGGTGGTCACCGCGGTTGTAACCGAAGCGATCTGCCAGCGCCTGCGGCATGTACCTTATACTGTTGACGATTACAGCGCGGTCGTGACCGGCCTGCTGCTCGCGGCGGTACTACCGCCCAATGTCGCCTGGTATGTCCCTTTTGTCGGCAGTATTGTCGCAATCGGGATTGCCAAGCACTGCTTCGGCGGCCTTGGCTGTAATATCTGGAACCCGGCTCTGATGGGCAGGGCCTTCCTGCAAGCTGCCTTTCCTACTGAGATCAACTCCGGTACTTGGCCGGCGGCAAAAGGCGAAAGCCTGCTCACCTCCATCTATACGAATATTAATGGCAGCTTTGATTTCCTGGTAGAGTCTGCCAAACAGGTGGGCGCGGATGTCATCACCTCCGCCACCCCGCTGGAGCAGCTTACCCGCGTGGTCGATGTCGCCGGCAAGGTGGAGATCCCGGGCGCTATCTATGTGCAGAATGGCGTTATCCAGGTTTCAAACTCACAGATTTTTGATGTCTTTATGGGTAATACCTTCGGCTGCATCGGGGAGATCTCCGCCCTGGCCCTGCTGCTCGGGGGAATCTACCTCCTCGGCAAGAAGATCATTACCTGGCATATCCCCTTCGCGTATATCGCCACCGTCGCGCTGTTGGGATGGATCTTGCCCGCCCCTTACAGTAATGGCGAGGCAACCGCTTATACCGCCTGGTTCACCGGCCCGTGGCTCATGCATGTTGTCGGCGGCGGTCTCTTTATCGGCGCATTCTTCATGGCCACCGACATGGTTACCAGCCCCATGAGCCGCCTGGGAAAATTGCTCTTCGGCTGTGGCTGCGGATTGCTGACCATTGTCATCCGCATCTACGGCGGTTACCCCGAAGGGGTGTGTTATTCGATTCTCCTGATGAATACGGTTGTACCCATGATTGATTGCTGGACGCGGCCGAGGGTCTACGGCACGGCCAAAGCGAGTTGCCCTAAACACTAATAATTTCAAGGATTAAACATGATCTCCTTCATCCGTTATCCCCTGGTTCTTGGCGTAGTCGCAGCGTTGTCCGGCCTGGCGCTGTATGGCACTTATTCCTCCACCAAGGCGGGGATTGCCAAGCAGGAAGCCCTGGCGCGAAGCAAGGCGCTGGAAAAGATCTTCCTCTCCGGATATGGCGAGATTGAAGAAGTTCTCGGCGAAAAAGGCGCTCTCCTCTATACCAAGGTTTGGCTCGGCCAGAAAAATGGCGAACCGGATTTTTACGCGATCGAGGGCAGCGCGATCGGCTATAACTCCGCAGTCCCGGTGCGCTTGATGGCGGGTTTCACCAATCCCCAAAAACCCAATTCTGAATACGGCAACAAGGCGGGTTACCTGCTGGTCGGTTGGAGCGTCACCCGCAGCGAAGAGACCCCCGGGCTGGGTGAAAACATCAAGGAAGTCGCCCCGGCCTGCTCCATAGCTGAAGTGATAACCAGCAATGTGCACGAGCAAGGCGCGGACAAGCGCACCGGCTTCCAGAAACAGTTTGCCGATCCCGCCACGGGGAAGGTTTATACCGCCACGGAATTGAAGCTATCGAAGGATGGCGGCCCCATCGACGGCATTTCCGGCGCCACTATTACCAGCCGCGCGGTTATCGGGGCGCTCCAGGATGCAGATGCCAAATTGAAAGCAGTACTGGAAAATAACTAGTCAACACCTTGCGTTAACCACTCCCTGAGTTATCCCTGCTTTCTTGGCGGCAAAAGAAAGAGATCCATTTATAGAGAACCCTCTTCGAGAGCACACTGCCATGGCGGAAAAGCGCCCCCTTTCCATCCTCTTGTACCTGGAAGAAAGCAAGCGTCCGGGCGTGGCATTGGCATTTATCTTTCCCATCCTCGCCGCTTATGAGGGCGGGGTGAGGTTCATGAACCTGGGCCGGGATGAACATACGGTCAATGCCGCAGACGCGATTCTGAAACACGCCTTCGAAACCATTGGCATCTACGGCGCCTTGCTCTCCGCCCTCTGCATTGTGGTAACGCTGATCTTCATGCATCTCTACCGCGACCTCCCCTGGGATATCCGCCCGGCCACCGTCGGGATTATGATCCTGGAAAGCTTTGTTATCGCCTTGCCGCTCATCCCGCTGCAGAAAATCATTGGCTGGGCGCTCCTCACCATTGAACCGGCGCAGGAACTGGGCACCCTGGAAAAATTGGTCTTGTCTCTCGGCGCGGGGGTTTACGAGGAATTCCTGTTTCGTATGGTGTTGTTGGGACTCTTGCTCTTGCTCGCCCGCTCCTTGTTGGGCAAAAAGCGGGAGACTGTCTCCTATGTCATTGCCGCGACCATCTCCGCGGTTATCTTTGCCGCCTTCCACCATTTCGGGCAGTACGGCGACCCCTTCACCCTGGAAAAATTTGCTTTCCGGACAGTCGCGGGCGTGTATTTCGCCTGGATCTACCTCACCCGTGGCTTCGGCATCGCAGTTGGGTGCCACACCGCCTACGACCTGATTGTGGTCGGGTCGGCTGGTTTCTTATAATCTATGCCGGATTGGTATTACTGCGAGTGAAAAGTTATCGGCGCGGCCGCCAGTTCCAGAAACGGCGTTTGGGTTGGGCTTGGGCGGATGGTGCCAGGAAGGAGATCTCCTCGCCTTCGCCAGCATTCCCATATAATTCACCGCCGGGCGCCGGGCGCGGGCGTGGACCGTAGATCACGCTGTCAAGAGTGCGCAGGTAGCTCTTTGCCCAGCCCTGCCAAGTAAGCAACTCCACACTCATCTTGGTATGCTGGCGGTAATCTTTGACCGGTTCGGAGAGGTCTGGGATGGGGGAATGGAGATCCAGGACCTGCTGCCAGTAGAGCCGCGCGCCATCGGGATCGCCATGACCGAAGTAACAGATTTCACCCAAGCGGAAATAAGTCCCGGCGCGCAAGGCCATGGCTCCGCCCTGCTCCGCCAGTTCAATAGCCTTGCCATAGCTGATCACCGCGGTATGGATTTCAACCCCGGATTCGTATTCCTGGCGGTGTTCCTTCAACTCCAGGCCGCGGGCCTGGTGGATCTCGCCCTTGATGTGATAGAGGTTGGAATCGTCAGGTGAAAGCATAATAGCGCGCTCGGTGATATCCTGCGCGCTGTCAAAGTCTCCCAAATATTTGTAGATCAGCGCGATATCCGCCATCGCCTGGACAAACCTTGGCTCGGTGGAGAGGGCTTCCATGTAGTACCGCAAGGCATCTTTATATTCGCCCTGGCGTACGCGGTTGCCTGCCATCACATAAGCGATCCGTGCTGACGGGTTGATCTCAGAGACGGTGGTTATCTTGGGCGGAGTAGCCGGCGCCGGTTTTTTCTGGGGGATATCCTCTTCCGGGCATCTGGTATATTCCTCTACCTCAAGCGGCTGCGCGGCCGTGGCCGGCATCACCTGTACGGTTTCAACATTTGATTCCGGAATTGCCTCTTTAGCAACCATCCCCTCGGTTTCAGATGGAACTGCTTCCGCTTCCGGCGCAAGCTCGGTTGCAGTCTTGATTGTAGGCGGCTCCTGGATGATAGTCAGGATTGGTTTGCTGATAGTGGCGCTATTCTCCGCGGCGTTTACTCCCGGGAATAACATTAGAACAGCAAGGGCTGTCAAAAGTAAGGTGTGGGTTACAGATCGCGTCGGCATCATCTCTCTCCACGCTGCATCGCCTGAATTGGAGCGATATCATATTAAATTTCGGCCTGCGGCAAGCTCCCGGTTATGGGATTGAGCCTTACGGCAGGACAATTCCTCCATAAACCTTCAGTTATGGATATCGTCAATCCGGTGAGAGTTGTACAGGAATTTTATCCCCTACAAGGGTGAAAGGGGCTTTCAGGGCGCATTTCAGGGGTTTTTACCCTGAGTTTAAGGCATTATTTGCGCTTTTTTCCCTTGGTTGGACGGTGTTTGCCTTTTTTCCCCGTATCCTTGAGGAGCTTGTACTCGATGGAGTCCACCAGGGCGAGATAGCTGGCCTCGATGATATTGGCGCTTGCCCCGACCGTGGTCCAGACATCGGTGTGGTCGGCCGATTCGATCGTAACCCGGACATGCGCCCGCGTGGAGGCGGAGGCATCGACGATCACCACCTTGTAATCCACCAACCGGAGTTCGGTAAGTTCCGGATGATGCGGAATCAGGGCCTTGCGCAAGGCCTTGTCAAGGGCGTCGACCGGGCCTTCAATCCCCTCAGCCGCGGTGTGCATCAGGGTCTCGCCAACCTTGATCCTGATGGTGGCTTCGCTGTTGCGGGAGCCGTCTTCGCGGGTTTCTGAAATCACCCGAAAGCCCAGCAGTTCAAAGAACGGCTTGTAGAGTCCCAGGGTCCGGCGGATCAACAGGTCAAAGCTGGCGTCGGCGGATTCGAAGACGTAGCCTTCCATCTCCATCTGCTTAACGAGCGCCAGGACCTTGTTCATGCCCTGCGGATACTTGGAAAAATCAATCTTGCTGCGCGCGACTATGTTGCTGCGTCCGGAAAGCTCAGAGATCAGGACGCGGCGTTCATTCCCGACGGAGGTAGGGGTAATGTGCTCATAGGTTTTCTTGCTGCGCGCGATTGCGGAGACGTGGATACCGCCCTTGTGAGCAAATGCGCTCCGCCCGACAAAGGGCTGGCGATCCAAGAGCGGCACATTGGCCTCCTCGTAGACGTACCGGCTGAGTTCGGTCAGGTGCTTGAGGTTTTTCTTGCCGATGCAAGTATGCTTCATCTTTAATTCCAAGTTGGGGATTACGCTGGTAAGATCGCAGTTGCCGCAGCGTTCGCCAATCCCGTTGATGGTTCCCTGAACGTGGGTCGCCCCGGCCTCGACCGCGGCGATGGC
>JAFGNG010000118.1 GCA_016927125.1 Planctomycetota bacterium
GACGGCGACAAGTGGCCGGCGCGCGACCGCCGTAGTGACCCCGAGAAGCTTGATCTCATCAATTTCGCAGTCTTCTCCCCCCTCACCATCGGCCGGATGATGAAGGGCTTAAAGGAAATCACTGCGCTTTACGAGGCCGCGCCGCGGGAGCAGGACTACGTCAATTACAATGGCATCTCCATCAAGCGCCTGATGTGCCGCACCGCCAAGAAACATTATGAAATCGGGATTAAAATCTATCTCGGCAGCCTCCTGGCCTCTCGCCTGGAAGCCAACGCCAACCCTGCGGAAGCTCTGGCCGCGGTCAAGGCTGTCCCGCAGGACGATGAATGGGTCGATCTCCTCGGCCTCCTTGCGCCCCGCCCGGAGGTGGAGTCGCTCTGCGACAGCGTGGAAAGCGGTAAGATTAAAACCCTTGCCGATCTGGAAGCAGCCCTCCGGAAGCTGCACAATGCCTATGGCGAATATGAATGGCGCTGGGCGCAGGCCGCCTGGAAGGATTGGACTGGCAAGAGCCCTGCTGAAATGACTCCTGAAGAACTTGCAAAAGCCATCGCCGACTGGCGCGACGCCGCGGTCAAGCTCAACAATATGATCCTCGGTGACGCGGAGAAGGAATTCGTCGGCCAGACCCGGCTCGGCTTCGGGATTGATGGCGATGACGCAGTCCGCGACCTTGACTTCACCGCTGTCCGGGGAACCTTCGAAGGCAACAAGTTTGTCAAGCAACTGAACCAGGAATCCATTGAGGTTAAGCAGCGCGCCGAAGCCATCCTGAAGTCCTTGGGGAAATAGCAGGCATGAACCCGCAAGCTTTGTATCTGGCTATTGATATCGGTGCGGGCCATGGCGCCAAGATTGGCCTTTTCGATGAAGCGCATACCCTTCTGGGCGAGAGCTTTCTCGCCCAGAAATCTTATGGCGAGAGCGCGGAAAGCCTCGCCGACGCCCTGGCTTTAACCATCAACGCGTTTCTCAATTCCAAGCAGCAAAATTCCGCTGGACTCAAGGCGGCCGGCATCTCCACTCCCGGGATGCTCTGCTCGGACGGTTCTTATCTTTTAGCCCACAACCTGCAATTTCTTAATAACCGCAACCTGCCGGAACTCCTGTCCCAACGGCTGGGAATACCGGTCGGCATAGAGAACGATGCCAATGCCGGGGGGCTGGCGGAGTGGAGTATCCTCAAGGAGGAGTTGCTCTACTGGGTCTTTGGCGGCGGTTGGGGAGGCTCCTGGATCTCTCGTGACGGCAAGGTACGCTTCTCTTCGCTCGATTGGAATGGTAAGGATCCCAGCCTGCATTACACCAACGAACCGGGTTATTCCGTGCCGCTGGAAAAAAAGGTGATGCGGGAGCGGTTCCAGGGATTCAAGGTTTCCTATGACGAATTCGAGAAGATCGTGATTGCCGATCTCTCCCCTGCTGAAGAAATCCTTACCGGCCCCTCCGGCAGCCCAGACCATCTCCGGGCGGAAACCATTGTCTCCGGGCCGGGGCGCTGCCGCCTCTTTCGTGCGGTTGTGGGGCAGGATGGCTCTTATACGCAATACCTTAAGCCGCAGGAAGTAGAGGAGATTACCGATCCGGCGGTTGCAGGGAAGCATATCAGCAAACTGAGTGGGCTGGGCGTGGAAGCAGCCCTTACTACTGACAAGCTCTTTGGAATGGTTCTAGCGGAAGCTGCGCAACTTATTATTAATCAGGCAGTTATGGATGGCTGTAGCAAAGATGTCCCCATCTGTTTGGGTGGAAAACCCAGCCTCGCCCTCCCCTACTTCGGCCCCACCGCCGGCCAAGCGCTTGCCGCAAAAGGACTTATCAACAGCTTGCAACTGTCAGTCTTAAGCGAACGTGGCAGCAACGCCAACCTGGTGGGCGCCTGCGTAGTCGCCCAAAATACCTATCGCGACAGCATAGCCTGATTTTCCCGTTTTCATTCCCAAAAAATTGCATTTTAAGAAACCATCTTCGTTTTTGACAAAGCGCATTGCCATGGATAGAGTAATAATATAGAATTTATGCGGGGCTAAAGGCTCTGCCATCATCTCATATATTATAATAAAAAACTAATCCCGACTGGCTCGAAGGTTATGGGGCATGCCTGAACTTCCGGAAGCAGAAACCATTGCACGCGGGCTGAGGCGGTATCTGGTCGGCAAAAAGATTCTTCAGATTACAGCCAGGGTGCCATCCCTGCGCCGGCCGTTGAATCTGATAAAATTGCGGACAGGCGCGGTTGGCAAGAAGGTTGTAGCGGTTAATCGCCGGGGTAAGGCGATTATTATAGAGCTCTCCGGCAAACGGGCCATCCTGATCCAGCTTGGGATGACGGGGGCGTGTAAACTCTGCCCGGAGCAAGAGGCTCTCAATAAGCACGATCATGTGATCTTTGCGGTTTCCGGCAAGCTTAGCTTGCGATTTGAAGATATCCGGCGTTTCGGGATGCTGGAATCCTTCCAGCTTGATGAGGAAGCTTCCTGGCCTGAATTTTTGAAAACTCTGGGGCCAGAGCCGCTGGAGAAGGGTTTTTCAGGCGAGTATTTGCATACAATAACCCGGAAGCGCAAGACTGCGATTAAAACCCTGTTATTGAACCAGCGGAGTGTGGCCGGGATTGGGAATATTTACGCCAGTGAGCTACTCTTTCGCGCCCACATCCGTCCTGGTAGGGCTGCGGGGAGGTTGAAACTGGCTGAATGTGAGAAGATTGTCGAGCAAACGCGTAAAGTGCTTAAAGAAGCTATCAAGGCTGGCGGCACCACGATCAGTGATTACAAGGGGGTGGATGGGAACGCTGGGAAATTCGACCGGAAACTCCGGATCTACGGCAAAGCTGGCAAAGCCTGCGAAGCTTGTGGAGGGACAATCAAACGCATAGTCCAGACCGGCAGGGCCACGTTTTACTGCCCGGTTTGCCAGAAATAATCACTGGTTTAAAACCACAGAATTAATTTTTCTGGTTTTTTGCTTTTGGAATCTGTTGGCGTTGGATTTGGGGCGAAAACAAGGAGGGGCAGGTTATGGAAGAGAAGAAAGATGCGGGCATGCAGCCGGTAGCAAAGGCTTCGCTGCCATGGTGGCTGGGGGGGCTGCTGCTGGGGCTGATCATGGTCCTGGCGGTGTGGGCATATGACCCTCTGGGGGTCTCTACTCAGTTTGTGATCCTAGACACCAAGATCATTCAGCATTTTGATGCTGAATATGTCGCGGAGCACCCGGTAATCAGTAAAGATAAATATCAGAGTCTCGGTTATGGATTCTGGCTGGATATCGGGCTCTTGGGAGGCGCTTTGATTGCGGCTCTGGTGGTGGGCAGGTGGAAGCTGCAGACCACATGTTCGTGGTGGGACGCCAACCACGGCAAATCGCCGGTTCTCCGCTTTATTACAGGGTTTATCGGCGGTATTCTAATCCTCTTCGGTTCCCGGGTCGCAGGCGGCTGTACCAGCGGGATGATGGCCAGCGGGTGGGTGCAGTTGGCAGTCAATGCCCTGCCCTTTACCATCGGCTTGTTTATCGCGGGGATATTTGTCGCGCGGTTGGTCTATCCCAAGTCACCTGAGATTGAGAAATAGGAGGGATTACAATGAATATGATCTTGGAGAACCCCATAATCCTGGGGCTGATTATCGGCGCGCTCTTCGGCGCAGCCCTCTTCTTGAGCGGACTTGCCAACCCGGATAAGATCATCGGAACCCTGAGGTTGAAAGATCTGCACGCCATGCGCGTGATTATTGTTTTCCTCGTAATTGGCATGATTGGCGTCATGCTTCTGGAAAGGTATGGCCTGGAACACCTGGGCATTAAATCCACCGGACTTCTCTCCGCGTTGGTGGGTGGAGCCTTTCTCGGTGTCGGCTTTGGCCTGACCGGGTATTGCCCCGGGACCGGCCTTGCCTGTGCGATCACCGGCAGGATCGACGCCCTGATTACAGTCCTGGGCATGTTCGTGGGGGCGTATGTCTATATCCGCCTCTACCACGGCTTGGTAGTTCCGCTTGACAAAATCTGGGATTATGGGAAAATCAGGTGGCCGGAGACACTCGGCATCCAGCACTCGGTGACAATTGCTATTCTCGTGGTGCTGGCGATTATCTGCCTGATCATGACCAGATGCAAAAAGAAAGCAGAATAACAGCTTTACGCTTTAGCCAGTTATTTTATTTTTAAGTGGTGTTTTAACTAACCCTATTTTTAGGAGGATAGCGTAATGGATTTAAAAGGCAGTCAGACTGAAAAAAACCTGATGGCGGCATTCACTGGCGAAAGCCAAGCACGCAACCGCTATACTTACTTCTCCAGCCAGGCAAAGAAGGAAGGCTTTATCCAGATCTCCAAGATCTTTGAGGAAACCGCTAACCAGGAAAAGGAACACGCCAAGCGGCTCTTTAAGTTCATGACCGGCGGCGAGGCGGAGATCACCGGCAGCTTTCCCTTTGGCGTAATTGGAAAAACCGTTGACAACCTGAGGGCGGCAGCGGCCGGGGAGCACTATGAATGGACTGATATGTATCCCGGCTTCGCCAAGATTGCCCGTAAAGAAGGCTTTGAGGAAATTGCCGACGCCATGGAGGCCATTGCGGTAGCAGAAAAGCAGCATGAAAAACGTTATCTCGACCTTGCCAAGAATATTGACGACGGCATTGTCTTCAAGCGGGAGAAACCGGTGGTCTGGCGATGCCAGAATTGCGGATACCTGCATGAGGGCCCGGAAGCACCTGATAAATGCCCCGCTTGTCTACACCCGCAAGCCCACTTCGAGCTGCTGGGTGAAAACTGGTAAGCTGTAATTGTGGGATTTTAAGCCTGTTATTGTAGAGAGGTGCCTATCATGGCTGAAAGATTGGAAATCTATAAATGCGAAGTCTGCGGCAATATTGTTGAAGTCCTGACCGGTGGCGCGGGCAACTTGGTCTGCTGCGGGCAGTCCATGAAGCTGCTCAAGGAAAACACGGTCGATGCCGCCAAGGAAAAGCATGTCCCGGTGATTGAAAAGATCGGCCAAGGCTGCAAGGTTATGGTAGGCAGCGTACCGCATCCCATGGAAGAAGACCATTACATTGAATGGATCGAGATCCTGACCGATGCCGGCGTGCACCGCCACTTCCTGAAGCCGGGGGATAAGCCGGAGGTGATCTTCACCGACTGCGCTTCCTGCGTGGGAGGCGCGATTTCCGCCCGCGAGCATTGCAACAAGCACGGCTTGTGGAAATCGTAGCCGCTACTTAACGCTGCTCCACCTCTACCTTTAAAGGAAGAATGAGTGGCTCGACGCAAGATCATCAAAATTGATGAAGACAAATGCAACGGCTGCGGCGAATGCATTATCAACTGTCCTGAAGGAGCGTTGCAGCTTATCGATGGTAAGGCTAAACTGGTCAAAGAAAGCTATTGTGACGGTCTGGGCGCCTGCCTCGGGGAGTGCCCGACAGGGGCATTAACCATCGAAGAGCGTGAAGCTGATGATTTTGATGAGGCCGCGGTGCAGCAGCAGATGGCCAAGCCGGTGGAATTGCCGGCAGGCTGCCCCGGCTTGCAGATGCGCCAAATGCAAACCTCCCTTGCCAAGCCCCTGCAGAGCGGGGAAATCCCGTCGCAACTCAGCCATTGGCCGGTGCAATTAACCCTGGTGCCTCCGGGCGCCGCTTTTTTAAATAATGCCGACCTTCTACTCGTTGCCGACTGTGTGCCTTTTGCCCTGCCGGATTTTCACCAACGGTTTTTGCAAGGCGAACATCCGGTTCTGGTCTGTTGCCCAAAACTGGATCAACCCGGCCCTTATGTTGAAAAGCTCCGGAAAATTTTTAATAGCAGTAACCTTAAGAGCCTGACTATTATCCACATGGAGGTGCCCTGCTGCAGCGGTTTATGCCATTTGGTTAAAGAATCACTGGCATCATCCGACCCGAAATTTGCGATCCAAGAGGTAACCATCAGCATCGATGGCCGCGTCCTGGCAGAAATTGACTGGTAGCTATAAAGGATTTTTTATGGAATCAGATGCATCTTTTCATGGCAACAGCAACGAAGTCGACTGGGAAAACCGTTCCCTCACCGAACTGGTGGATTATATTGAAAACTATCACCATGACTACATGAGCGAGGCGCTCCCCAGGTTTTTCGAACTCATGGAACTAGCCAAGAGACATCCGGATTCAGAGGGGAGTAAAATCTTCAAGGCGCTGCAGCATTTCTCCTCGCTCCTTGCCGAAGGTTACATTAACCATGCCCGCCGGGAAGAGAACCTCCTTTTCCCTTATATCCGGGAAATGGAGGCTTATGCCTCTGGTGATAAGGAGCAACTCGAAGATGCCGAGGCCGGCGGGCTGATCTTCAAATCCATGGCGTCGATTGATAATGAACATGACCAGATCATTGATACCCTGACCCGGATGAAGGCCAAGGAAGTGGTTGCCCAGATGCCCGAGGATGCGCCCGAGCCATTTGGCGAACTCCATAAGATTGTCCTGGAAATTGCTGCCGACTTGAAGAACCACGCGCAGCTTGAGGATAAATACCTCTTCCCCCGCGCGGTGGAGCTTGAAAAGAATCTTGGTTTGCATTAATCTGAAAACCAAAGGTTGCATTTTATTGATTTATTTAAATCTCCGCTATGCTTCCGGGAGAAATCTGATGCCGAAAATTAAGTCGGCCTGCGTGGACGGCTTTGAAGCTTCCCAGGAACCCGAAGCGCAGCCCGATGCCTGCATCATGGTGATCTTCGGAGCCTCGGGGGACCTCAC
>JAFGNG010000119.1 GCA_016927125.1 Planctomycetota bacterium
AAACATGTGGATACTTCCCGGAAACAGTTGAATTTTGCCGATTGACATTACTGAAAACAATCCTAACATATTAATAATTGTAATAATGCCGGTGTGGTTAGTCAAACTTACATATATAAGGGGAGGGCCATGAAAATACTACAGAGCATTGGTTCACTGGTTTTCGTGCTCGGGTTGTTTGTCACCGTCTTCGCAGGTCTGCCATGGTTGGTAATGGTTGAGGATGATCCCGTCATCCCCTATTGGTTCAGGGCTGCGATTTTCTCCCTCCTCGGCGGTATCCTCTTGGTCTTGCTCACCCTGGTTATTGAACAGAGAAAATCAGGAGCGGAAGGTTCTGAGATTTACGAGGATAAGTCTAACCACCGGGTGCTGCTCCTCAACTCCGACAAGGTTCCCGACCGGGAAGTCACGGAAGTTCTTGGAATGGTTCAGGGTCATACCGTCTTCGCGATCTGGCTGGGCAAGGACCTCTCTGCCATCGCCAGGTTGATCCTCGGCGGCGAACTGGTAGAATACACCGAAATGATGGGGTGCGCGCGCGCAGTGGCCACGGACCGAATGATGACCAGCGCGGAAGATATGGGCGCGGACGCGATAATTAATGTCCGCTATATGACCACCAGCATTATCGGTAGTGCTTCCGAGCTGTTGGTATATGGCACCGCGGTTAAGCTCAGTTAATCAGAGTAGGTTTTAATAGTATTTGACCAGTTTTATTGCATCTTCAGGAGAACATCAAATGGCGAACTCAAGGAAGATCTTGGTTATTGGCGGTTCCGCGGCCGGTCCGAAGACCGCGGCCAAAGCCAGGCGCATGGATCAGCATGCCGAGATCACAATTGTGCAGAAAGACCACGATCTCTCCATGGCCTCTTGCGGCTATCCCTATTACGTTGGCGGGACCTTCGATGATCGCAATCAATTGATAGCTACTCCGACCGGCGTGGTGCGTGATCCCATTTTCTTTATGAACGCCAAGGGCATCCGTACGCTGATAAATACCGAGGCGACCGCGATTGACCGGGACAAAAAATGCGTAACCTGTAAAAATCTCGAAACCGGGGAAGGATTCAGCCTGGACTACGATAAGCTGGTTATTGCCACCGGTTCCATCCCGATCATGCCTCCACTGCCTGGCTTTGAACTGGCGGGCATTCTCAGCCTGAAATCCATGGCGGACGCGGACTATCTGCGTAAAGTGCGTGATCAAGGTGTGATCAAAAACGCCGTGGTGGTGGGCGGGGGCCTGATCGGCATAGAAACCTGCGAAGCGCTGAATCTTGCGGGGATCAATATCACTGTTATTGAAATGATGCCGCAGATCCTGCCCTTCCTCGACTGGGAGATCGCCAAACTCCTGGAGAACCACATCAAGAGCAAGGCGGCGAATGTAATTACCGACAATCCCGTGGCTGAATTCCTCGGTAAGGACGGGAAGCTGATCGGACTCAAACTGAAGAACGGCACGGAGTTGCCGTGCGAGCTCGCGGTTATTGCCACCGGAGTCCGCCCCAACACCAAATTGGCGCTAGATGCCGGGCTTGCGATTGGGGAAACCCGGGGGATCAGCGTAAATGAATATTTACAGACCAGCGACCCGGATATTTATGCCGCCGGCGACTGTATCGAAGTGGTCAACAGCATTACCGGCAAGAAAGTCTTCGCCCCACTCGGAGATTATGCCAACCTGCAGGGCAGGGTGATTGGAAAAAATCTTATCGAAGGAAATAAATCGACCTATCCCGGCGTGATCCAGACCGCGGTCTGCAAGGTCTTTGATTATAATGCCGGTTCCACCGGGCTTTCCGAGGCCTCTGCCAGGGCAAACGGCTTTGAGAATGTTGTTGCAGTCATTGCCGCCGCGCCGGATAAACCGAGCTTCATGGGTGGCATGCTGCTGGTAATTAAGATCGTGGCCGACGCTGATACCGGGAAGGTACTTGGCGTGCAGTGCGCCGGCCCGGGGGATGTTAGCAAGCGCATCGCCATTGCCGCCATGGCCCTCCACGCGGGAATGACTGTGGAAGACATGTGCAATCTCGATCTGCCTTACGCGCCACCTTTCTCCCCTGCGATTGAAAACCTGGTGACTGCCGCGCATGTGCTGGAAAACAAGCTGAGTGGCAGGATGCGGGGGATTTCAGCCAGCGAAGTTAAGGCCAAGCTGGACGCCGGGGAGGAGATCTTCCTGCTCGATACCCGCGGCCCCGATGAGTTTGAGCAAATGCGCCTGGGGCTGGGCGAGGTTCTGATTCCGCTGGAGGCGTTGCGCTCCCGCCTTGGGGATTTGCCTAAGGACAAGAAGCAAGAGATTATCTGCTACTGCAAGATCTCCTTGCGAGGTTATGAGGCAGCCAGTTTGCTCGCAGCCCACGGCTGGACCAATGTCAAGGTGCTCGAAGGCGGGATCATGGCCTGGCCCTTCCCGCGCGAAAAGTAAACCCGCTAGGATATTATGGATATAATAAACACCCGCGGATTCCGGCGGGTGTTTTTATTGAGAGTGGTTGTCTTGCCAGCTGCAAGGCAATTGAAAAGCCTTAGGTTAAGTAAAAACGCGAGAAAACTCATGTTCTCCCGCGTTTTAAAGGTTGGCAGCCCCAAGGGGATTTGAACCCCTGTCGCCAGCTTGAAAAGCTGGTGTCCTAACCAGGCTAGACGATGGGGCCGTCTAGATTTATTTTTATCCACTCAGCAAAACGGCTAACCAGCTTATCCAGCCGCTGCTACAGCTACGTGTCTAATGGTGAGGGCAGAAGGATTCGAACCTTCGACCAACGGCTTAAAAGGCCGGTGCTCTACCAGGCTG
>JAFGNG010000120.1 GCA_016927125.1 Planctomycetota bacterium
GCAGGAAAGCCGCGACCGCGGAAGCAGCGGTGCAGGAATCCTACGCCCATGACAAGACCCCGGACAACTTGGAGATGTTCGACGAGTATATCCCCCCCGCCTGCATTGGCGGCTATGACGGCATCAAGGACGGGGACTGCATCATGCACACCAATTACCGCCAGGACCGTGCGATCCAGCTTTCCATGGCTTTTGTCGAGAAAGACTATCCCGGTGAGCGCAAAGCCCTGCCAAAAATAACCTTCTTGGGATTTACCCGTTACTGGGATGAGTTTAAGGAATACCTGCTGGGCGCCATGGACAGCGGCGGGAGCATGGATAATCTCCTCGGGGAAGTCGTTGCCAAGGCCGGACTGCGGCAGCTAAGGATTGCTGAAACCCAGAAATTCCGCCATGTCACCAGCTTCTTCAATGGCAAAGCCACCACTCCTTATAAAAACGAGGACCAGGTTGACATCAAAGGACGCTTTGACGCCTCCTCCTTTGCCAGCCATCCCGAGATGGAAGCATATATTGTTACCAATAAACTCTTACAAATCCTGGAAGACAACCCGTATGCCTTCATTGTGGTCAATTACGCCAACGGCGATATGGTGGGGCATACCGGGGTTTTCGATGCCGCGCGCAAGGCCATCGAGGTGGTGGATGAGTGTGTCGGTAAACTGGTGAAACGCCTGCTTGAGCTCGACGCCCATATCTTGATTACCGCCGACCATGGGAACGCTGAGCAGATGCTTGACTATGAAACCCATATGACCATGACCAGCCATTCCCTCAATCCGGTCGAGTTGATTTATGTGGCCGAAGACGCGGTGGGCAAGAAACTGCTCTCGCGCGGCAAGCTCTCCGATATCGCGCCGACCGTGCTGACCCTGCTGGGGCTGGAGATTCCCAAGGAAATGACCGCGGAGAACCTGCTCTGTACTGCTGGCGGAGGGTGCGGGAAGTGCTGCGGCAGTTGTTAATCTGAAGATTTTCTATCATTGAAAAACCGAGAGAGCTAGAGTGTCCTCCCGGTTTTTATGTGGCTGCTCATGATATTAAAGAGGGTAAAAGCTATCCCCGCCAGCGCTGGCCTGCCAGGGCGCCGGCAAGATCAATACAACTGGGAAAAATCTCCGCCCTGCCTTCTTGCGCTTGGAGATCCACCGCCACGACATCGCAACGCGAAGGGAAATTGGTCAACCTACGCGAAGACAGATAGGCCCGCGCGGCGCGGGCAATCCGCTGGGCCTTGGTAGAGGTGATCGCCCCGGCAGCACTGCCGAAGGCAGACCCTTGGCGGCACTTCACCTCCACAAAGACTATCTCCCCTTGGTGGCGCGCGACAATATCAAGCTCGCCGCCGCCAATGGCAAGGTTACGCTCAATCACAACATACCCCGCTTCCTCCAGCACCTTGACCGCCAGGTCTTCTCCGGTTTTCCCAAGTTTTTTGCGAGGATCTGCCAAGGCATTATCCCTCCAGGCCGGAGCCTGGTTAAGTTCGCTTCAAATCTTACAGAGTGTTTTTTTAATCCGGCTGTGGGGCTATACTTGAATCACCGCTTTCAAGGCCTTGCGCAAAGCCTTGAGATCGGATACCGGCAGAACTTCAACCAAGCCAATCTTGTGCGGCAGGACAAAATGCATGATCCCATGGTGGGCCTTCTTGTCTCCCAGCATGTGCTTGATCATGGACTCGATATTCAAACCCGTGATGGTGGTAGGTAAGCCCAGGTTTTTCAACAGCGCCTCCAGGCGTTCGCATTCCGCGAGGGAGAACCGGCAGAGTTGCCCACCCAGGTAGGCGCTGACCATCATCCCCAGGGAAACCGCTTCGCCGTGGCGCAAGCCGGAATAATTGGTCAAAACCTCAAAGGCATGGCCCGCGGTGTGGCCGAAATTGAGGATCGCGCGCAGGTTATTCTCCCGTTCATCCGCACCCACCACCCTGGCCTTGATCGCGCAGGAGCCCCGCACCAACTCTTCGAGCACCTCCAGGTTAAGTTCAAGGATGCTCTCCAGCTTGTCCTCAATAAACTGAAAATACCCGGCGTCCCGAATCATCCCGTGCTTGACTACTTCCGCCATGCCGTTAAGGAATTCCGCCCGGGGCAAAGTGCGCAGGGTAGTCAGGTCGGTATAGACCAGGCTGGGCTGGTGGAACGAGCCAATCAGGTTCTTGCCGGTTTCATGATTGACGCCGGTTTTGCCGCCGACCGAACTGTCGACCTGCGCGAGCAGGGTGGTCGGTACCTGGATATACGGGATCCCCCGCATGAAGGTCGCGGCAGCAAATCCCGCCAAATCACCGGTGACTCCGCCACCTAGGGCTACGACCACGCTCTTGCGATCCATTTTGAAACTTACAAACATGTCATAGAGGCGCGAGACTTCATTGAGGGACTTGGATTTCTCCCCCGTCGGAAAGGAAAAAAGCTTGGCCTTAAAGCCGGCGCTTTTCAAACTTTCCAAGGCTGCCATTCCATAGATGCGCGTAACCGTCTGGTCCGCGACCAGGGCCAGCCGACTCGCCCGGAAGCGTTCGGCAATTGCCAGGCCAAGATTTTTAATGCCTTGGGTTATAATGATATCATAGCTTCTTGAGTCAAGGTTGACAGAGACATTCGCCTCCATTGCAGGCCTCCTAAATGGTTGTTTCGGATGTGCTATACTCTAAATATACTGCATTCCGGTAGCTTCCGTCAAGCAAGGTTTTCCAGTTATTGGAGCCTTGACCACAAGGCTTGGTTAAAAAACGGCAATTCTCTTAAAAAATGATTTCTCTTGTCTCAGTCATAATCTTAGGATATAATACTTTTTTAAGGTTTATTGCCCAATGGAGGTAGATATCCATGCGGTTGTTCAAATCAAAGCTTGGCGACAATGTTTTAATCAAACTCAGGCTATTTTGCCTGCCATCGATAATACTGGCGGCGGCCTTGTTATTCTCCGGATGCTCCACCAAGGAAGTCCTGGGAAAAAACTCGGTTGATGAATTAAGTTCACAATTCACAGCTTATAAGCAGAATCAGAGCACTACGGTTGCTGATACCAAGAGAAGCGTCAACGCGTATATTGCAGATGAGAAAGCACATTTTTCCGATGTTGTGCCCCAGGTTAATGATTATAAAGCGCGACAAGGTGAGGATGTCAGTCACCTGAAGATTACCCTGAGGCGCTGGCTGGACAACCGGTAAATCCGCAGATCACAGCAATTCAGGCCTTTTTCCTTGACATCTGGGGACAGCGGAATACAATCCCGCGATACCATTGTTGCCAAATCCGGGTAAGTTACCCATTCACAGGAGATCCTAATATGCAGCACGAACCTGTAAAAATAATTGACGTTGATGAACTCGCTTCCCGGGTTGGCGGAAGATTCCAATTGACCAGCCTGGTGGCCAAGCGGCTGCGCGCGCTCAACGCGGGCGCGCCCCTCCTGGTCGAACCCAAGGCTGGGGAACGCACCTTTGACCTGGTCTGCAGGGAGATCAATGAAGGCAAGATCTGGCTGGAAGCCAGCATGGAAGAAGCGGTTGCGGAAGAAGCGGCAGACAGTTCGATGGATGATATCTTTGATAATATGTAAGCAGCCGCAGATAGCCAAGTAAAAGATGACCAACCAAAAGGCCCTCGAAAGGGCCTTTTTTTTATCATTGTATCAATGCCGAAGTTGTTATTCTAATCACTACTGCTGGGGGTGAGGGAGACCTGGATTACAAACTTCTCACCCTTGTCGGTTTCAAAATCAATCACGATGCTGGGCGTCCCCTGGCGATGCTTGATTTCATGTTCCTTGCCGGTAACAACTGTGGGAATGGAGATCTGGAAATAATACTTGGTCTTGGCAAGGCTGGCCTTGGCCTGTCCCGAGATCATGTTGAGGATTTCCCCCAACCCGTCACAGACGTCCGCGGTTATTTCCGTCCCGGGCTCTTCCTGCAGCATGGCGGCAACAATTTGCAGAGCCAGCTTGGATTTCATCGAAATAACTACCGAACCAGAGGCTTCCCCGGAAAGCCCCATCACCCCTGAAATATCGCCAAAGAGGGTGCTGTTTTTTTGCAGATAGAGGTCTTTGCGCTCAACCTTCATGCCCGCCATGGTACTGAAAACCGTGCGGGTTGCTTCGATAAAGGGATTGATAAATTCAACATTCAAGGTTTTATTCTGTTTGCTGGTGATGCGCTTGCAAGCTGCGTTGATGCCATCCACCAGCGCTTGGGGTTCGACCGGCTTGGTGATAATCCCACATGCCCCGGCCTTGAGGCCCTCTGCCGTGGTCCCTGAATTCTGCTTGGAGGATAGCAGTAACACCGGAAGGTTGCTGTCCTTGTTGTTCTCCACAACCTTTTTGACATAAGCAACGCATAAAGAAGTGTCGCCCTCCCAGTCCACCAGAACCACACAATCGTCCCCGCCCTGGTTGGTAATATCTTTGGGGTTTTCAACCGTAAAACAATGCAAGTCCGGCACCTGGGCTTGCTGCAAGGCCCCTTGGATAATATTGCCGGTACTGGCATGCTTTGTTAAGGTTATTACATTCATCAAATCTCTCCATTTTTCTTTTAATTATGTTAGCTAAGGAACGGCCGCAATTTCTCCTGAAGCACTTCCGGGGTAAAGGGCTTGACCACATACGTGTTCGCGCCGGCCTTGATAGCGGTAACCACGTTTTGTTTTTCCGCTTCCGTGGTGACCATGACAATAGGCACTTCCTTGTTAACTTCCCGCACCTTTTCAAGAAAGGCCAGGCCGTTCATCTTCGGCATGTTCCAATCCGTCAGGATGATATTAACATCCGTGTTCTTTTGGTATTGGGCAAACCCATCTTCACCGTCACCCGCCTCAATGATTACCGGCGATTTCAGCGCGCTGTTGAGGGTGTTGCAAATGATCCGACGCATAGTGGTTGAATCGTCGACCACAAGTACTTTCATATTGGTTCTCCTTTTCTATTAATTTCTGAATTTTTATGTAATAACAGCTCGATATCCTATTTATTCCTTGCTATTACAACAATGATAAAATTGTGAATGCGATTCGGTCAAGCGGGACAATTTTTTCAGCAGCCCCCAGTTCAATAGCTTCCTTGGGCATGCCATAGACGATGCAGCTTTCTTCATTCTGGGCAATTGTATTAGCTCCTGCTTCCCGCATATGCAAGAGCCCCTCGGCGCCATCGGCTCCCATCCCGGTCATAATCACACCCAGGGCGGATTTCCCGGCATTGGCGGCAACTGAATCGAACAATACCTGCACTGAGGGCCGGTGGCGGCAAACCAGTGGGCCCTGCTTGAGTTTGGCTATGAACTCGGTCCCGTTAGGCTGCAAGAGTAGATGTTGATCCCCGGGGGCAATAATGGCCCGTCCAGGCATAACCTCCATCCCATTCTTTGCTTCCAGCACTTCCATGGCACACAGACCGTTCAGGCGGTTGGCAAAAGCGGCAGTAAAGCCCGGCGGCATATGCTGGACGATCAAGATAGGAGGGGCATTTTCAGGCATATACGTCAACACCTGGGTCAAGGCCTCGGTTCCGCCGGTACTGGCTCCGATCGCCACCACCTTTTTAGAGATAGTATTTAATTTGCCGGCTCGGCTGAAAGTTTTTTCCGCCTTCCGGATTTTTTTTATCCTAACCTGCGCCGCTGCCTTGACTTTATCCCGGAGCTTCATGCCAAAATCAGCGCTATCCTCCCCACTGCTGCCGGGTTTGCTCATCACATCAACCGCGCCGCTTTCCAGTGCGTCGATGGTAGACTTGGCGCCGGTCTGGGTATAAGAACTGACTACAACTACTGGAATGGGATAGAATTGCATAAGTTTGCGCAGGAAGGTCAGTCCATCCATGCGCGGCATTTCCAAATCGAGAGTAATTACATCCGGTTTCAAGTTAATGATTTTGTCTCGCGCGATATAGGGATCCGGCGCGGAACCCACCACCTCAATACCGGGATCACTGTCCAGTTCTTTGGTCAAAGCCCTGCGCACTACCGGGGAGTCATCAACTACCAGCACTCTAATAGTGTAAGCCAAGCTTTCATCCTTTTTTAAAAATTACTTTATTTTATTGTTATATCGGTTTATCAGGTATGATTTCTTTAATAACGATATATTATAAAAATCATTAACATTTACTTAACTCAATATGAACAATAATGTTCTGCCATTGCTATTAAGCCGCCAACATCCGGAATAAGCGCAACCCGGCCATCACCGAGAATACATCCGCCGGAAACCCCCTGGATCCCATGCAAATGTTCGCCCAGATTTTTGATTACCACCTGTTGCTGGCCCAGCAGGGAATCAACCATCAACCCGGCCCGTTTATTCTCTGAAGAAACCACCACCAAGAGGCTTTCCCAGGGTTTGATTTCAGAAACCTTTCGGTTGAAGATACGGGCAAGGCGAAGAATAGGAACAAGTTTGCCGCGGAGCATTACCATCTCCCCCTTGCCCTGGACCGTGTTGACCATCTTCCGGGTGGGACGCAATGATTCCTCTATTTTGAGGGTTGGGATAATATAACGTTCGTCGCCAACCGGCAGGATCATTCCATCCACATTCGCCATGGTCAAGGGCAGGTGGATTTTGATGCTAGTGCCTTTTTCTTTAATGCTCTGGATATCAAGATGCCCACTCAGTTTCTCGATATTGCGCTTGACCACATCCATGCCCACGCCGCGGCCGGAAACCTCGGTAATCTTTGAAAGCCTGCCAACTCTCTTGGCTAATCCCTGGTTGGAGGCTTCTTTCAGAACCGGATACTGTTCCTGGCTGTGGCTTGCATACTTCCCCATTCCCGGCAAAATCAATCGCCATTGCTTCCAGGGCATCGGCAAGCATCATTTGGTCACAAAGCTGAGAAGAAATAGAGAGCAACTCCGGGTAGGTTTCATGGTTAAAGCAAAACGCTTCCAACTCAGCGATGGCTTTGCTGACTTTGGCGAGGCCGGTCAAATCTGACTGGTCGAGAATTACAGACCTGGTTATGCCTTCGAATACTTTAGAAGAATCTTCGCCTGAATTTTATCTTAGGGTTTTTGACATAGATATTACCTTTTATGTATGCAGAACAGACACAAAGATAAATATCTGAAAAAGGAAGCCTTGCTTACCACTGAAAAGGTGTATATGACCGTACTATTATCTATTGATTTTATATTTTACTGATTACATGTAAAATACTTAATCTATTTGATATTTATATTTTATAATTATTTTGCATGTCATTATAAATCATTGCTATATATATTTTTAATTTTCTTTAGGCTGTTATTTTCCTATATTTCCCAAAACAACTTAGTGTTAAGTATACCTTTGTGCCAAATTATCTGGTTATATTATCAATTTTACATGTTTAAGGCTTTTAAACACGTGCATGGTTCTTGCTCAGGCCTGACAATAAACACCCAATTTCAGCAGCTTGACAATAGTTTATATTCATGGCATTATGGTAGTTGTGTAGGGTTTTCAAGGAGAAAAGTTAATGCCGATGACTTGTGTCAAAGCCCCGGATTTCCTGGAAAAGTATCATCCCTATACAGTTTCTTACCGGGCGCCGGAGGCGGAGCTTTACCGGGATTTCTCACCGTTCAATCCCCGCCAGCTTGATAGTTACCATGCCTATGCGGCAAGCCTGAATTGGCAGGGCGAGCGTGAAGCGCTTGCGAATGCCTTGAAATCATATCTTGAGAGGCTGCAAGCCCCATCGGCAGCGCTTGCTAATGCCGCTAGGTTCGCGGACAACAAAACCGTGGCCATAGTGACCGGCCACCAGCCCAGCTTGTTTGGCGGTCCTCTCTTTTTGATGTTTAAATTAATCAGCGCGCTCCAGCTCTGCCAACAATTGAACCAACGCGAATCCGCCTTGCCTGAAACTGATCGGTTTCATTATATCCCGGTATACTGGAATGCTTCCGAAGACCACAACCGGAGTGAATTCTGCAGAGCAACTGTCTTCGACCAAGAGCATGATCTTATCCACCTGGCCCAGGCAGATGATACTGGCTCCGGTTCCCACAGATCCGCGGCGCAGATAGATACCTCGGAAATAGCAGACCTTCTGAACAAATTGGCTGAGATTCTCCCCCCAACCGAATTCAAAAATGAAGTTATGGATAATTTAAAGGGCTGCATGTCAGGCAGCCTTGGGGAGGCCATGAGCCGACTGGTGCTTTCCTGGTTTGGCGAACAAGGACTACTTGTAGTAGAGCCGCAGGTCCTCCGCCCCTTTGCACGTCCGGTCTTTGCCAAGGCGCTGCAAGACTGGAAAGAAATTTATCATCTCCTGGATAAAAGCCGCCAGGCAATGGCAGAGCGGGGTTATCCCCCTCCCCTGATGCTGCGGGAAACGGAAACCACGCTGGTTTATTATCTCGATGAAAACGGCGAGAGGAACCGGTTGCACGCTGAAGCTGATGGCTATGGATATTCTTCAGGCGAGCTGTTTATCCGCTTTGAAACAGCAACCATTTTTCAAAAACTTGAGGCACACCCGGAGAGTTTTTCACCTTCAGCCGCCTTGCGCCCGGTGATGCAGGCTTTCACCTTACCAGTAGTTGCATATATAGCCGGGGGCGGGGAAATAGCGTACCACTGCCAAATATGTGGTTTGTTCCAGTATTTCGGGATTAAAATCCCAATGCTTCTTCCCCGTCCGGCCGGGACAATTATTAAGAAATCCCTGGCCAAGACCATGCAGCGGATGGGAATTTCCCCTGAAAAACTGCTTTCCGATCGCTGGGAGTGGGATACCATCCTAAAGGCTGCGGAAGACAAGAATCATACCCAGCGCAATGTCTTTACCGAGTTCAAAGACGAGCTGGACAAGGCTTTCGAACAGCTTGCCGATGAGCTCAGCAATTCAGGAATGATTAATCTTAATGAACTTGCAAGAACCCAGGAAAGATGCTATGAAAATATAGCCGTGTTACAGAAGCGTTTAGAGCAGGAAGACCCGGTGCTGGGGAAAGAAGCGCGGAAAAGATATTTTCGTCTGCGGAAATTTGTTCTTCCCGGCGAAAGATACCAAGATATCTGTGTCTGGACGGTATATTTTCTCGCCTGCTTCGGTAAGGATTTGATTGCTGAACTGAGCGCCAACCTGGATCCCCTGAGCGCCCTGCACCACCTTTTTATCATGGATTAACAATGGAGTCTCTGAATGGCTGTAAAACTACCGGAATTCGATGTTGTTCATAAACAAAAACGCTGTGGCAATGACCTGGCAATCCTGCCGGTTTATAACGAGATGCCGATGTTGAGATTGATCATCACCGCGCTCAAAAACTCTTACTCTGGTAATGTCCTGGTAATCGATGATAACTCCAACGACGGCTCATTTGAGTTTCTTGAAAAAACTAAAAAAATCACCCTCTTACGCAACGGGAAAAACGCCGGTGCCGGGGGGGTATTGCTACAAGGTTTTAACTATGCCCGCGAGCAGGGATTCCACCGGATAATCACCATGGATTCAGACGGCCAGCACCATGCCTGCCAGATCAAAGAATTCTTCTCCGCGCTTACTAAGAACAAGGTAGATATGGTCTGGGGAACCAGATACCCGGCTGGTTTTACCCGTCTAGCAAAGTCATTTCAGGCCAGGCAGCAAAATAATATAGCGGTTACGAACCGTTTGAATGAGATTACCGGCTGGGGAATTACCGACAGCTTTTGCGGATTTCGGGCATATTCCGGCAAGGCTCTGGAAAAAGTGCACCCCACAGAAACCGGTTACGGCATGCTGTTGCAGTTTGCCGTCCTGGCATGGAAAGCCGGGCTACAGATGATCGAGCATCCGGTACCGCTGATTTATCTGGATGAAACCCGCGATTTTAACCAGAATTTCAAGGATGCCAAGATTCGCTTGGAATACTATTTTTCAGTCATTGAAGAAGTGTTGCATAAAGAATCCTGAGCCGGCAACTCGAATCAAAACTGATTTAATCAAAGGATAACCATCATGGCAAATATTCTGGCAATCGGGGTTCATCCGGATGACATTGAGATTGGCGTTGGCGCAACCCTGCATAAACTTATCCGTGAAGGGCACCGGGTGGCCTGCGTTGATATTACTGATGGC
>JAFGNG010000121.1 GCA_016927125.1 Planctomycetota bacterium
TGGAGGCGGAATGCGCCTTGACCGAGATTGAGAGCGGTCGCAGCCTGGCTCGCTTCCGCAAGAGCTTCCTGATGGATATGCTCCACTATATTGTCCGGTTGGACAGTGCCATGGCCGAAATCCACCAACACCGGCAGAATATCATGGACGCCCAGGTGCAGGCCACCTCCGCGGCAAATTAAATAAAAAGAGGAACAGCCTACGACCACTCGCAAGCTGTTCCTCAGGAGGAGAACTGGCGAGGAACTCAGAATCATAGGCTAGGGGGGAGCCGTCTGATCCTCAAATCTTCACCGTACCTCTTTTTTGTCTACCTTTATCTGTCACACCAACAGCAGCAACCCTTCGGTTTTATAAGAATTTTTTAAAATTTGCATAAGTTTTATTAAATTCAGTTTCTTGCTAAGAAACAATTTCATATTTAATTCTATCATAATGCAAATAAAGCACTTATGAAATTGACTTTGAGCAATTTATACAGTATAATATTATTGAGAATAAAGCTTAAATAATATTTCGTTACTGGATTTTGCAAATGTCGCAGAATAAAATTGAATACAATTACCCCGATAAAAATACAATTCTTTCTGATCAAGAGATTGCTCATCTCTCCAATTGTGCCCGGATGATAGGTTGCCGTTTTAACAATCTGGCACTGCTGAAACAGGCTCTTAGCCATTCATCTTATGTTGCTGATAAACTGCAGAGTAATGAACGCATGGAATTTCTCGGGGACGCGATTCTTGATATGGTTATCTGCAATCAACTTTATACCACCCACACAGAATTACGTGAGGGAGCTCTTACAGAGATTAAAAGCTTTGCTGTCAGTGGGGAGATGCTGGCGCAAATCGCCCGCAAACATAACTTCCAGGAATATCTTTACTTAGGCAATGAGTTTGCAAACAGGAGTAAACTCCCGGATTCTATCCTGGCAGATGCAGTGGAAGCTGTAATTGCGGCTCTTTACCTGGATGGAGGATACCCCGCAGCGGAACGTTATATCCTTGAAGAACTTAAGATCCCTCTGACCGAAGGACTTTCAGGAACTGAAAATTATAAATCGGTTTTGCAGGAATTAGAGCAGAGCCAGGGGCATCCAACCCCGGAATATTTTATCAAG
Organism: Planctomycetota bacterium; assembly: GCA_016927125.1. Taxonomy (GTDB): domain Bacteria; phylum Planctomycetota; class SZUA-567; order SZUA-567; family JAFGNG01; genus JAFGNG01. The sequence goes on from JAFGNG010000121.1 coordinate 1,124, forward strand.
ACCGAAACTGGCCCGGATCACAAAAAAACCTTCGAAGTTACTGTGGAAATCGGTGGTAAAATCATGGGAACCGGGATCGGTTCTAACAAAAAAGAGGCAGAGCAAGCGGCTGCCCGGGAAGCACTGAAAATAATTAATTCTGCAGAATGACTTAAACTGGAGAGAAAAATGAAGGAATGCTCAAATAAGAAAGAAAACCAGAAAGACTGCCCCTGCATATATGAGCCTTGCGAACGCAAGGGGGTGTGTTGTGAATGTATCGCCTATCATCGCGCGCAAGGCAATAAGCCGGCATGCATGAAATAGAAGTCAGTAATTAATTTTAATTCAAAGCAAGAGCAGTTTTTTGACGGAGGATTTATCTATTTAACAGGGAGGCTCTGGCTATGACACTTAGACACCGAAACCAGGCGTTTACGCTGGTGGAACTACTGGTAGTAATCGCCATTATCGCGATTCTTGCAGGATTGCTCCTGCCCGCACTGGAAAGTGCCAGGGAAACCGCGATTGGAGTACAGTGTTCAAGCAGATTGAAGAACTGGGGGCAGGCCTTCCATTTCTACGGCGCTGACTATAACGAGGTTTACCCCTCCCCGGCACAGAACCACAGCGCCCCGCAATTCCCTTATCCTGTGCAACGGTGGTGGCGGCCGGGACTGGTCGGCAACTACCTTGACAGCGTTGCTACTCTTACTCCCGAACTCAGTGTAAATTTTGATGTGATTGGCGTAGGCTGTACCAAGGTACCTAACATTTGCAAATACCAGACCGGGTATGCACTGTTTTGCGAATATGAAAACACCCGAACCGACCCGGTTACCGGATCTGCTACTGTAGGTTATGCCATTATGGATAAATGGGGCTGTGTCTTTCCGCGCAAGGTCAAATCCCTTAGCAACAAGTGGCTCCTCATCGAGGCAGGCCGATATTATTTTGTAGTGTATTGGGGAGTATACGCCCGCGGGGGTTACCGCTTTTGGGATGGTGATTTAGTCCCGCCGGAATATCTCGCCTTTACCCATCCGAACATGGCGCACACCCAAGGCTCCAACTACCTCTTCTTCGACGGCCATGTTAAATGGTTCCCGGGATTTCCCGCATATCAGCCAGGTGAAATGATCGAAATGTCGGATGCTTATGATAGACATAAAGCCTATTGGTGACAAGGGCTCTAAGAGGCACATAACAAATAGGCCGGAGATTATACTCTCCGGCCTATTTTATTTAATCGCTGAATGAAAAAAATTACTGTATCCCGCCGAACCGGCTTTCCACCAGTTCCAGCAATGCCTGGCAGAGTGCCTCTGCGTCATCCCCTTCGCAGGTAATGGTGATCTTGTCATCCTGGGCTACTCCGAGGGAAATCAGCTCCATCGGGCTGGCGCCGTTGACCCGCCTGTCGCCGTGTTCTACCACAACCGAGGAAGTGAATTGCTTGACAATTTCGACAAAACTGGTTGTCGGCCGGATATGAAAACCATGAATGTTTCGGATGGTGGCTGTCCCGGTGCTGATCAAACTACCGCCTTTCTCATAGTTTCCAGCAGTCTCAAGCGCGCTTTTTATCCCTATGTTGACAAGTGCTAAAAATGTTCTAAGTGTTTTCACGCAAGCGAGGGAAGAAATGTGCTTCCACCCCGGCGCAAATAGCGTGGTAAAGGGCAATATGCCGCTCCTGCACTACCGGGGTGCTTTGCCCCGGCGCCAGCAGGCAGATATCCGCGACCTGCTTCATTTCACCGCCGCCCTTGCCGGTAAGGGCGATCGTCAGGATACCCTTGGTTTGAGCGACTGACATGGCCATAAGGACATTCTGTGAATTACCGCTGGTGGAGATCCCCATAAGGACATCTCCGCGTTGACCATAGACAAAACATTCCTGTGCAAAGACCAGGCGCGCTTCCCCGCTGTCATTCAGCACCGCGCTGGCAAGGGCGGCATTATTGCCAAGCACGAGCGCGGGAAGGCCATGTTCCAGCCCAGCGCCAAGCTCTTCACCAAAAGGGTGGTTTTCAAAGTCTTCCCGCTCTTCTTCATCCAACTGCCGATCATGCATAAAGCATTTCACCAGTTCAGATGAAATATGCAAAGCATCCGCAAAACTTCCGCCATTGCCACAGAGAAGAAGTTTATGGCCGGATTCAAAACAATCTATCAGGATACCGTGCGTCCTGATAATATCTTCAAGGATCGGCTGAAAAGGGTGGGTTGCAACCAGCTCCGCGTAGATATCACAGACTGGGGTATTATCTACCAACAACCGGGCAGCATATCCCTGCGGTTCCTGCTCAGCCCACTCAAAGATCATTTTGTTAAATGCTTTGCGGTTCATGTCCGGCCTCTTTCTGAATATTTCAGAATAAGACCAATTTTTACAGGAGACAGTTTGTTAGTCAATACTATTCCGCAGTAAACCTTCGCTTAACAAACTTTCATAAGAAAGGAAGTCTTGTTAGGTTTCTTTACCCGAATGATTCAGTTCAAAGATCTTAACGTGCAAACCGACCGTAGCCATAACCTATTAAATAAAAATTCTATCCCTTTTCATTAACATGTTATAAATATACTGTTGAATCAATAACAACTTCGGTATGGTAGATGCGCATATTGCTGAACGAATAATGTTCATCCCAGACAATTATTAGGCCAAATTTAGATAAAATTGAGAGGGAAACGCTAATCTGCTAATCCTTGAACCATTTTTAAATTAGAAATTATAAGGTCCAAGTGGATGATATTAATCTAAACTGAGTATACTAACAACCTGTAAAACAAAACGTCATGATAAAGTAAGTAAAACACTTACTGAAAATCTTACAGCCTATTTGGAATTGTCATAAGTGTTTTCTCATGGGAGGATGGGAATAAAAAAACCCCGCGTTAAGGCGGGGTAAAATTTCAAAAATTTTTTAAAAATATTAGCTTAGACTCCGCGCACATTAATAGCCTCAGGACCTTTCTTACCTTCGGCGGCTTCGTATTCCACCTTCTGGTTTTCCTGCAATGTGCGGAAACCTTCGGCGCTAATATTGGTGTGATGGACAAAGAGATCTTTTCCACCATCATCCGGCACAATAAACCCAAAACCCTTCTGGTCGTTAAACCACTTCACAGTACCCATAGCCATTGCTTCTTCTCCTTACAGCCCCTGCCAGAGGCGCACCTCTACTCATGGAGCAACTAAATATTCCCTCACTCAAACCAAGGTACAGACATCGAGGGAAAAGCCTGCCCTTCAACCTGAGATAATAAACCACA
>JAFGNG010000122.1 GCA_016927125.1 Planctomycetota bacterium
AAGAAAAAGCGGGCCGAGGCGGTCAGCCGGATCATCAGCCGGGGCTATCTCTCGACGAAGAGGGTTTACATCGGCATGGCAACCTGCGAAATCGCAGCCGGTTCAAAGGAAGTTATGGAAGTGTTCAAGGAAGCGATTGCCCGGGGGGTATTACGAGATGTCTACTTGAGCCAGAAGGGCTGCGCGGGGAGATGCAACCTTGAACCCACCGTGGAAGTTATCGAACACGGGAAAAACCCGGTTCGCTATGGGCAGATAAATAGTGAGAAAGCCTTGGTGATAATCGAAAAACACCTGAAGAATGGTGAAGTGCTTAAAGAATGGACAATTGATTAGAAAGTAACCAAGCCGTGGCCTACGATACGATTATAACCTTTTGCGATGGCACCAGATGCATGCACACCCAGGGGCGTGCCCTACAGGCTGTCCTGGAACAGGAACTCGAACGCTGCCAGATTAAGGACCGGGTTAAGATAACCCTCTCCGGGTGCCTGGGAATGTGTGACAAGGGGCCGATCATGGTGGTCAACCCCGGGTACACCATTTATGGCAATCTCCAGGAAAGCGATATCCCTGAAATCGTTGCAGAGCATATTGTCAAGGGTAATCCAGTCAGCCGGTTGGTGATTCAGGAAGACCATTTATACAACCGCTTCTTTCGGATCTTTGGGGACGCTAAATTCTTCGGCAAGCAAATGCGAATTGCCCTGCGCAACTGCGGGATTATAGATCCTGAAAACATTGATGATTACCTTGCGCTCAATGGCTATGAAGCCCTGGCGAAGGTTTTAACCGAGATGTCGCCGACGGAGGTGATTGCGGAAGTCAAGAAGAGCGGCTTGCGCGGCCGGGGCGGGGCGGGATTCCCAACGGGACTCAAATGGCAATTTACTGCGGAGCAGGAGGGGCCGGATAAATTCGTGATCTGCAACGCAGACGAGGGCGATCCCGGCGCGTTTATGGATCGTAGCGCCATCGAGGGCGACCCGCACACGGTTCTAGAGGGAATGGCAATCGCGGGGTATGCCATCGGCGCCAAGAAAGGCGTTATCTATATCCGTGCAGAATACCCCCTTGCTATTGACAGATTGTATAAGGCCATCAACCAGGCTAGGAAATACAACCTTCTGGGAGATAATATCTTAGAGGCAGGCTTTGATTTCGATATCGAGATCAGGTTGGGCGCCGGGGCCTTTGTGTGCGGTGAAGAAACCGCGCTGATCCATTCAATCCAGGGCGCGCGGGGAATGCCGCGGCCAAGGCCTCCCTATCCTTCAGTCTCAGGACTCTTTGGCAAGCCGACGTTGATTAACAATGTTGAAACCTGGGCGAATATCCCGGTGATCATGTTGGACGGGGCGGAATGGTTCAGCACCATCGGGACGGAGAAGAGCAAAGGCACCAAGGTTTTTGCCCTGGCCGGCAAGGTGGTTAATACCGGGCTGGTAGAGGTGCCGATGGGGACTACCTTACGGCAGATTGTTTATGACATCGGCGGCGGCATTCCTGGCAATAAGAAACTAAAAGCCATCCAGACCGGCGGTCCCAGCGGCGGCTGTCTACCGGAGGATTATCTAGATACTCCGGTTGATTATGAATCCCTGGCCGCGGCCGGTTCCATTATGGGCTCCGGAGGGATGATTGTTATTGATGAAGCCTCCTGCATGGTGGATATTGCCAAATTTTTTCTGGAGTTCACCCAGAACGAATCTTGCGGCAAGTGTACCCCCTGCCGGGAAGGAACCAAGCGGATGTATGAGATTCTTGAACGGATTACCGCGGGAGAAGGCAGGGATGGCGATATTGAAAAACTCGAACGCCTGGGCAACATGATCAAAAAATCATCCCTTTGTGGCCTGGGGCAATCGGCACCCAACCCGGTTTTGAGCACGATTAAAAACTTCCGGGAGGAATACGAAGAACATATTCGGGAGAAGAAATGCCGGGCCGGGGTGTGCAAGGAGTTAATCGGCTATTCGGTTAATGACAATTGCATTGGTTGCGGCGCGTGCAAGAAGGCCTGCCCGGTGGGAGCGATTACCGGCAAGACCAAGAGCAAGCATGAAATTGATGCTGAAAAGTGCATAAAGTGTGGAATGTGTATTGCGACCTGTAAATTTGATGCAATCATAAAGGCATAGGTGTTAATCATGGCTGAAAAAATAAACATCACGATCAACGATAAACCCTACAAGGTTGATGACGGCTTGACTATCATGCAGGCCGCGGACCACTGCGGCTACCATATCCCGAGGCTCTGCTACCATCCCGAGCTTTCCATCGAGGGTGCTTGCCGGGTTTGCATTGTACAGGTCGAGGGGGTCAAGAATTTTGTCGCCTCCTGCTGTTACCCGGCAAGTGACGGGATGAAGGTTTACACCAACACCAAAGAACTTCGCCAAGCGCGCAGGGATATTGTCGAACTCCTCTTGGATAATCATCCCGAGGATTGCCATACCTGCGAGCGCGATGGCAACTGCGAATTGCAGCGTCTGGCGTACGCCATGGGCATCCGCAAGATGCATTTCAGCGGCGAGCGCAAGCATTACGAAATCGATATATCCTCACCCTCGGTGGTGCGGGACCCGGAAAAATGCATCCTCTGCGGCCGTTGTGTCCGGATGTGCCAGGAGATCCAGGGGATAAACGCCATCGGCTACGCGCACCGCGGTTTCAATACCGTAGTTACTCCTGCCTACAATATGCCCTTCGGAGAGAGTGTCTGCAGCCATTGCGGGCAGTGCATTAATGTCTGCCCGACCGCCGCCTTCACCGAGACTAATTATACACAGGAGCTCTTTGAGAAGTTGAATGACAAGTCGTTCACCACAGTGGTGCAGATTGCCCCGGCGGTCAGGGCGGCCATCGGCGAAGCTTTCGACCTGGAGCTGGGCAGGAACATGGAGCATGAAACTGCGGCAGCGCTACGCAGGCTGGGGTTTGACTATGTCTTTGATACCCAGTTCAGCGCGGACCTGACCATCATGGAAGAAGGCAGCGAATTCCTGGAACGGTTCCAGTCAGGCGGCAAGTTGCCGATGATTACCTCTTGCTGCCCGGCCTGGATTAATACGCTGGAGATATTCTATCCCGATATGCTCGCAAACGTTTCGACTTGTAAGTCGCCGATGTCGATGATGAGCAATATTGTCAAGACGTTTTTTGCCCAAAAAAAGAAACTCGATCCTGAAAAAATCTACAGCGTCGCGGTGATGCCTTGCACCGCCAAGAAGTGTGAATCGGTCAGGCCGGAACATTACATCAAGGGCCTGCGCTCCACCGATATCGTGATCACCACGAGGGAGTTAGCGTGGATGATCAAATCCGCCGGCATTGATTTCGTAAATATCAAAGGCGAGGCCTTTGACAAGCCCCTGGGCATGTCCTCCGGAGCGGGAACCATCTTTGGGGTTACCGGCGGGGTAATGGAAGCAGCCTTGCGAACCGCGTACGAACTCTATACCGGAGAAACCCTGATTGAGATTGAATTGGAAGAGACCAGGGGATTCAAAGGGATTAAAGAAGGCATCATTGAGATTGACGGCAAACATCTGAATATTGCTGTCGCCCATGGACTCGGTAACGCGCACCGGTTAATGGATGAAGTCCGCAAGGATCCGGGGAAATATCATTTTATTGAAATCATGGCCTGTCCCGGCGGTTGCATCGGCGGGGGAGGGCAGCCTTATCCGTGCGTTAATTCAGAACCCCTGGATGAAGTCTGCCTGGGCAAGAGGGCGGAAGCGCTCTATGGTAATGACCGCAAGAATACCATCCGACGAAGCCATGAAAACCCGGAGATCCAGCGTTTATACCGGGAGTTCCTGCAAAAGCCCTTGAGTGAAAAGTCGCATGAGCTGCTGCATACGCATTATTCGCCAAAGGAACCCAAAGGAATTATCCACAATCAGGGAGTTATCAAGGTTTGAGAGGTGGACAATTATGAAAACCCTAATGCCAATCAACAACTATCCTCCTGCCCGGAGTGACTGGCAGAAGAATCGCATCAAAGCTGCGGAGATAAAAAAGTATCTCAACCAGGGCAATTCGTTCATCGATGCAACCACCATTACCCAGAACCTGGAGAACACCAGGAATCCTGACCGGGTGATGGTCGAGGACATTTTGCAAAAGTCTTTGGAAATAGAAACCCTGAGCCCATTTGAAACCGCATGCCTGTTGAATGTGCAGGAGCCGGAGTTGTGGGAAAGGATGGCTGAGACCGCGGGCGCGGTCAAGCGCAAGGTATATGACAACCGGATTGTTACCTTCGCCCCCCTCTACCTTGGTAACAAATGCGTAAATGACTGCGCCTACTGCGGCTTCCGACGCTCCAATCATACTATCCAACGCAAGATTTTAAATCAGGAGCAGATTCGCAGAGAGATTGAGGTGCTGGTTGGCAAGATCGGGCACAAGCGCCTGATCCTGGTCTATGGCGAGCATCCGGAGACAGATGTGGATTACATTGCCGACAGCATCAAAACCATCGCTCAAGTTAAGGTCAAAACCCGCAAGGGCGGCACCACCGGGATCAGGCGCTGCAACATCAATGCCGCTCCCATGCAGGCGGCAGAACTTGCAAAGTTGCACCAGGCCGGGATCGGCACTTACCAGGTATTCCAGGAGACCTATCACCTACCGACCTACGAGAAGCTCCACCCGCCAGGGACACTCAAGGGAGATTACCTTTGGCGTTTGTATTGTATGCACCGGGCTTTTGAAGCTGGTATCGATGATGTCGGGATCGGGGTGCTTTTTGGCCTGTACGATTGGCGTTTTGAGGTAATGTGCTTGTTGCAGCACGCGCTTGAATTGGAGAATAAATTCGGGATCGGGCCACATACGGTATCCTTCCCTCGGCTGGAACCGGCGGCTAATACTTCTTTTATTGATAACACCAGCCATAAGATCAATGATGAAAACTTTAAAAAGCTGGTTACAGTGATCAGGCTGGCAATTCCCTACACTGGCATGATTTTAACTGCCCGGGAGAGCGCCACAACCCGGATGGAAATCTTGCCCTTGGGCTGCACTCAGACCGATGCTTCCAGCAATATCGGGATCGGCGGGTATGCGGACCTCTTTGAAGGACAACAGGCGGAGAGGCAGCAGTTTATCCTCGGTGACACCCGGAGCCTGGACACGGTGGTCAGGCAGATTGCGGAGGCCGGGTATATCACCTCCTTCTGCACCGCGGGTTACCGCTGCGGCCGGACCGGAAGTAATATCATGGGGATGTTAAGGAGCGGCCGGGAAGGGCGGTTTTGCAAGCTCAATGCGGTGATTACCTTCCGGGAATGGCTTGATGACTTCGCAACCGAAGAGACCAGGAAAATAGGCGAAAAGTTAATTGCGCAGGAAATCCAGGAAATCCAGGAAAAGCTACCTGAATTCTATAACCAATTTGTGAAGTATTATGATGATACCAATAACGGCAAGCGGGATCTCTATTTTTAAGGTGGGAAGCAATGCAGACTATTGAAGCCGGAAAAATTGAAGAACTCAGAGAATTTATCGCCACAATCCTGAAAAGCGATTACGGTGATTCCAACCTGATTTCGGTGTTGCATAAAACCCAGGAACTCTTTGGGTATTTACCCAGGGAGGTTATGGATGAAATTGCCCAGAGAATGAGCCTGCCCACAGCTCATATCTGGGGAGTGGCCACTTTTTACCATTATTTCAATCTGACCGCTCCCGGGAAATATGTGATTTCCATTTGCCTCGGGACGGCATGCTATGTCAAAGGGGCGGCGGAGATTCTTACTGTCATCGAACAAGAGCTTGGCATCAAGGTTGGCGAGACTACCGAGGACAAGCTATTTTCTCTCCAGCCAGCGCGCTGCCTCGGCGCCTGCGGTCTGGCGCCGGTAGTAATGATCAATGACAAGATTTATGGTGATCTCACCACTGTGAAAATTAAAAAACTGATCATGGATTTTCGCAAAAGCGAGCAGCACAAATGAATCCCAAAGAGACCCAGCTAATCATCAATCGGGTTTACAACTCAGCCCTGCCGGAACCGGGCGACCTGGTTAAATTATTAAACCTCGATTATGCTGCCAGCAGGAGCTTGTTTGTCTTTGCAGACCAGGTGCGGGAACGCTTTGTCGGCGATGAAATTCTGATTCGCGGGATCGTGGAGGTTTCCAACTATTGCCGGAATAACTGTGCCTATTGCGGCCTCAACCGAGGTAACCTACAGCTTCCCCGCTACCGGTTGAGCGAGGCTGAAATTATGGAATGTGTCGGCAGGATTTACGAAACCGGAATTAAAACCGTGGTCATGCAGTCCGGGGAAGATGAAGGATTTGATCCCCGCTGGCTGGCCTCTTTGATTAAACGGATCAAGCATAAATATAACCTGGCCATAACCCTTTCGGTCGGGGAAACCAGCAGAGAGAATTACCGGCTTTGGAAATTTGCCGGCGCGGAGCGCTTCTTAATGAAAATCGAGACCACGGACAGAGACCTCTACCAATCGCTTCATCCGGGGATGAGTTTGCAAAACCGGGTCCGGTGTTTGCACAATCATGACGAACTCGGCTATCAGACCGGGAGCGGCTGCATGATCGGCCTGCCGGGACAGACGCCGATGACCCTGGCGAGCGATTTGCAGTTTTTTAAAAAAATGGATTTTGACATGCTTGGGATCGGACCTTTCATCCCGCACCCGGAAACCCCTTTGGGGAATATCCCCGCAGGCAACATGGAGACAGTCTATAAGATGCTGGCCTTGGCCCGGATCGTAAGCAGGAGAACCCATCTGCCCGCTACCACCGCGGTTTCAACCTTGTCCGGGAGGGAAGCTACGAGGACAGCCCTGCAGGTGGGTGCAAATGTGGTCATGATCAATTTCACCCCGGAAAAATACCATCATCTCTATGAAATCTACCCGCGCAGGAAAGGAGTCTCGGAATGGGAGGAATTGTCCGATCTTGAAAACATTGCAATGGAACTCGGAAGAAAAGTAAATTATTCCAAGGGTGACGCAATCAAAAATGTTAAAGAATATGGGTTTGCGGTTAACTGAGAGCAGTTACAAACTTTTTGAAAGGAGCACTAAGATGGCTAAGAAGATCCTGGTAATCGATGATGACGTGGAATTGGTTGAAGCGACCACCAATCTCCTGGAAGCAAAAGGGTATGCGGTAGTCAGCGCGAATGATGGCAAGCAGGGAGTTGCAAAGGCCAAGGCCGAAAAGCCCGACTTGATCCTCCTCGACGTGATGATGACCACCAAAACTGAAGGTTTTGATGTGGCCCGGGAGATGCATAAGGATCAGAATGTAAAGAATATCCCGGTGATCATGATTACCGGCGTCAGGAAGGAAATGAACCTAACCTTCGGATTCGAGCCGGACGAAGACTGGCTGCCGGTTAAGGAAGTATTGGAAAAGCCGGTGAAGCCGGATGTCCTGCTTGCAGCTATAGAGAAAGCCTTTGCTTAATTATTGCTGGCATGAAAAGAGGTGAAACATGAATAAGACCCCCAAAGGATTACGCTTGCATATTGGCATTTTCGGCAGGAGAAACGTCGGCAAGTCTTCAATTTTGAATGCCTTGCTCAAACAGCAGGTCGCAATTGTTTCTGAGATTGCCGGCACCACCACCGATCCAGTCGAGAAGGTTATGGAGCTGAAACCCATCGGCCCGGTGGTCTTTATTGACACCGCCGGCATAGATGATACCGGCTCCCTGGGGAAAAGCCGGATCGCAAAGACCCTGAAGGTAGTCGACCGGACGGAACTGGCAATCATCGTCTCTGACGAGTGGACAGAATACGAAGACCAGATCTCAGGTATCTTGGAGAAACAGTCCATCCCCTTTGTGGTGGCTGCGAACAAGAGCGATCTCCGGCCAGATGACTGCCTGGAGCAGATGGCAAAGGGCTCCGGAGCGAAAGCAGTGGTCACCGCCAGCGCCTTGAAGGGAACCGGTATCGACAAGCTCCGTACCGAGGTCTGCAATGCCGCCCCCCGAGATCCCACCGGAGCGGTTCCAATGATTTCTGACTTAATCAGCGAGCACGAACTAGTGATGTTGGTAATGCCAATCGACGCGGAAGCCCCGCAGGGCAGGCTGAAGATGCTGCAGGTCAACTGTATGCGTGAAATCCTCGACAAGAACGCCATTTTCATGGGAATCAAGGAAACCGAGTTGGCCCGTGCCCTTGCCGGGTTGCAAAGTGTCCCTGACCTGATAGTCTGCGACAGTAATGTTCTGGACCAGGTGATCGCAGCGATTGGTCCGGAGGTCAAGGTCACTACCTTTTCAATTTTGATGTCACGCTTCAAAGGGGATTTTGAAGAACTTATCCGCGGCGCCGAAGCCATCGATTTCCTGGAAGCCGGCGATAAGGTTTTAATTGCAGAAGCTTGCACCCATCATCCCTTTGATGATGATATTGGGAGGGTACAAATCCCGAATCTGCTGAAAAGGGAGAGCAACGCAGGCATCCAGGTTGAGATCTGCGCCGGCAGAGATTTCCCGGAAAAGCTGGAAGATTATAAGTTGATCATCCACTGCGGGGCCTGTGTTTTTAACCGCCAGGAAATGCTTTCGAGAATTACCAGGGCAAAGGCAGCGGGTGTTTCCATAACCAATTACGGCCTGACCTTCGCTCACTTGCACGGAGTACTGGAGCGGACCTTATTGCCATTCAAAACAAAGGTTTCAGTTGCAGGATGAACCAATTTGAAATACTAAGAACCCCAAAACAGCTTAGTTGTTTTGGGAGATATAAACAACTTGTTACAGAGCTTAACATAAGTGAACATAATAAAATAGAGCGGATCCTGAACTGAAAGCTTTGTAAACAGCAGGGTAACAGCAGAGAGCCAAGTAAGATACTTTATTATAAAAAAGCTGGATGGTGTGAATAACGCCCGCTATCGAGCTTTTTTCATTGCCTCTTAAAGAGTTAAGATCTCCTGCTCTTACTGCTTTTCTCATTCATCAGCGAGGGTTTTTAAATCCTAGTAAAGTGCTTGCAATTTTCTCAAGATTGCTCTAATCTATAAATGGTGTCTGATTTTTTTACACAGAACAATAAGCGCGCAATTCCTGCTTTCAATACCTTGGAAAGGTTAATGGCTGGATTGGCTCTGTTGTTATTGCCAGAGACTCTGACGAAATAGACGGCTGAACATTAAAAAATTAGCATAAACCCGGCGATAAAATGGTAACTTGGAGGCTGCTGGAATCCCCGTAGCAGGACTTATCACCTAAGCACTGCGGCTATTAGAGGAGGATTGATAAGATCATTTTAAGGTAGGAATAAGATGGATAAGAATTGTGTGATTTCGATTCGCAATCTTTTCACCTACGAAGATATTACAACCCTGAAAAATAAATTGCGAAAGTGCTTAGAAGGTAAGGGTGCACAATGCTCCCGAACCAATCGCAAGGATATCATTCCCCGGTCAATTCTCAACCATATCAATGCAATGGTACGCAACCTCAAAAACATGACGGGAGGCAACCGCTATGGTCTCTTGCTTGATGAGTGTCCGGCCTTTATTAATTTCCAGCTTGGGCGATGCGAGCAGGCAATCAGCCTGTTACGCGAAAGCGTGCAACGGAATCCTGAATGTGAGGTGTTAAAGGCGGAGTTGGATAATATACCTTGATCGCTATTCCATAAATAAAATTACAGGAAACTGGGGATTGTCGGATTTGAAAGGAGAAAAACTATGCCACTATTGAAAAAAGTAATGGCGGAAAAAACTTCAGCTCTTAGAGATGAAGTCAAGGCATTGATTAAGGAGCATGGAGACGAGGTAATCTCCGAAGTTACAATCAAGCAAGCCTATGGTGGGATGCGGGGGGTGAAAGCGCTCGTCTGCGACACCTCGCTGGTTGATCCCATGACCGGCCTGTCAGTCAGGGGCAGGCACATCAGCGAGTTGACCGACAAGCTGCCCGAGGAGGTGTTCTATCTGCTCTGCACCGGGGAGCTTCCGGACGAGCCAGCCTTGGCCAACCTGCAGGAACAACTGGTGAAGCGCAGCGAGGTTCCCGGCTATGTTTGGGATGTCATCAGGCATATGCATGCTGAAACCCATCCAATGGTTATTCTAAGCGCCGCGATCATGACGCTGCAACGGGATTCTGTCTTCACCAGGCGGTTCGCCGAAGGCGCCTCCAAGACAGAATACTGGGAGTCCACACTGGAAGACGCCCTCAACCTGCTTGCCAAGCTGCCCGCCATTGCGGGCGGACTTTACCGGATCAGGTTTGACAAGGGTGATCCCATCAGCCCATTAAAAGCACCAGACTGGGCGGGACGCTATGCCGAGGCTTTTGGGATAGATGACCCGGATGGGAAATTTGCGGATCTCATCCGTTTGTATATGGTCTTGCATTGTGATCATGAGGGGGGCAATGTCAGCGCCAATACCTGTCACACGGTAGGCTCAGCGCTCTCGGATGCTTACCTGGCGGTTTCCGCCGGACTGAATGGTCTGGCCGGGCCGTTGCATGGGCTGGCGAACCAGATTTGCCTGCGTTTTATTCTTAAAATCATGGAGAGATATAACGGCGTACCCACCGATGAGGAACTGATTGAATATTGCTGGGAGGTATTAAAGGCCGGCAGGGTTATCCCGGGGTACGGCCATGCGGTGCTGCGCGCGACCGATCCCCGTTTTACCGCCTTCAATGAATTCGGACAAAGGGTATGCCCGGATGATGAAATCTTCATGATCGTCAACAAGATGTTCAAGCTGATCCCTGACGTACTGAAGGAACACGGCAAGGCTGCCAATCCCTATCCCAACGTCGATGCCGGCTCCGGCTGTCTGCTCTACCATTTTGGCATTACGGAGTTCTCTTATTATACGGTGTTCTTTTCAGTGTCGCGGGCGATGGGGATGTTGGCACAGTTGATTATCAATCGTGCTTTAGGCACTCCCATCACCAGGCCGAAATCCGTAACCACGGAATGGATTAAGGAGCAGGTCAGAAAGAAATAAACGTGCGGCAAGGGGTTTGCCTTTAACCACAATTAAACTTAAGATAATAATAAAGTTCTTAATTACTCTTTTAAAAACGGAGGGTATATGCCTTCACCAGGAAAAATCACTACCAGAGATGGAGAGCTGCTGGTACCGGAGCAGCCGATCATTCCATATATCGAAGGTGACGGCACCGGCCCCGATATCTGGGCGGCAGCGGAAAGGGTTCTGGACGCGGTGGTACAAAAAGCCTATGGGGGCAAACGCAAAATTGCCTGGCAAGAAGTAATCGCGGGTGATAAGAGCCATAAACGTTCGGGCGAGTGGTTGCCCCAGGAAACCATCGACGCCTTCCGGGAATACCTGGTTGGCATCAAAGGACCATTGACAACCCCTGTGGGCGGCGGGATCCGCTCGCTGAATGTCGCGCTCCGCCAGACCTTGGACCTCTATGTCTGTTTGCGTCCGGTCAGGTATTTCAAAGGCGTGCCCAGCCCGGTGAAGAAGCCGGAACTGGTGGATATGGTGGTTTTTCGGGAAAATACGGAAGACACCTATGCGGGCATTGAGTTTGAAGTTGGAACGGATGAGAACCAGAGCTTTCTAAAACTTTTCCGCGACAACTTCCCCGAACGTTACCAGAAGATCCGCTTCCCCGAGACTACCGGCATCGGCATCAAGCCGATTTCACAGGAAGGCACTTCAAGGCTGGTGCGTGCGGCGATTCGCTACGCTCTAAATAATAACCGCCGGAGCGTTACCCTGGTTCATAAGGGTAATATTATGAAATACACCGAGGGGGCCTTCCGCGACTGGGGCTACCGGGTAGCGAAAGAGGAATTCGAGGCAGGGGATCTCGACGGTGGTCCCTGGCAGGTGATCAAAACTAATGACGGGCGGGAAGTGGTCATCAAGGACGTGATTGCGGACGCCTTCCTGCAGCAGATCCTGACCCGGGCCGGGGAATACGATGTCATTGCCACCATGAACCTTAATGGGGATTATATCTCCGACGCGCTGGCGGCGCAGGTCGGTGGAATTGGCATTGCCCCGGGAGGGAACATCAATTACAATACCGGGCATGCCATCTTCGAAGCAACTCATGGCACCGCGCCCAAGTATGCCGGGAAGAATATGGTTAATCCCTCTTCCCTGATTCTCTCCGGCGAGATGATGCTTCGGTATCTCGGCTGGAGCGAAGCGGCTGACTTGATTATCATCTCCATGGAGAAGACGATTGCCGAGAAGCGGGTTACCTATGATTTTCATCGCTTGATGAAGGGGGCTACAAAACTATCAACCTCTGAATTCGGCGATACCTTGATTGCTAATATCTAAGATCATCTTAGTCAACTGGCAGAAAGGGTGGCAATGAGAGAAATAGAGGTAAGCGAGATCATCAATGTTATTTCCAGACTATGCATGGAAGCAAATTATTATCTGCCCGATGATGTACTGGAATGCATCAAGCAAGCCCAGGCCAAGGAAGAATCCCCGGCCGCGCAGGCAATCCTTGACCAGATAATTGAGAATAATGTAATCGCTCGAAAAGAAGGGCTGGCGCTCTGCCAGGATACTGGCTTTGCCGTGTTTTTTGTCGAGCTCGGGCAAGAGGTCAGGATTACGGGCGGTGATTACCAGGAAGCCTTTGATGAAGGTACCCGGCGGGGTTATGAAGCCGGGTATCTCCGCAAGTCGATAGTAAATGACCCGGTCTTCGCCAGGGCAAACACCAAGGATAATACCCCCTGCATAGTCCATACCAGGATTGTTCCCGGCGAGGAACTGAAGATTACCTTCTGCCCCAAGGGGGGCGGGGCGGAGAACATGGCTGAGGTCAGGATGCTCACCGCCGCGCATGGGATTGAGGGGATCAAGGAATTCGTCATTGAAAGGGTGAAGAAGTCTGGCGGCAACCCTTGCCCCCCGGTGGTGGTGGGGGTGGGGGTAGGCGGTAATTTTGAAAAATGTGCCATGCTGGCGAAGCAGGCGTTATTGCGCGAGCCGCTGGGAACGCCCAATCCGGATCCAAATTTTGCCAGGGCGGAAGCGGAACTGCTCGAAAACATTAATAACCTGGGCATCGGCCCGATGGGACTCGGCGGCAGAACCACGGCACTTGCCGTCCATATCGAAACCTTCCCTTGCCATATTGCCACCATGCCGGTGGCGGTGAATTTGAATTGTCATGTCGCGAGGCATAAATCCATAGTGATTTAGTGAACTTAAGGGAGAAAACCTTGGCGATCCGTTTGACTACTCCACTAACAGATAATGATATTGAAAAATTAAAAATCGGCGACAATATCCTGCTTTCCGGAGTAATATATACTGGGAGAGATGCAGCGCATAAACGCTTGCATGACCTGTTGAAGAAAGGAGAACCGCTTCCGATCGATCTCCAGGGCGCGGTGATTTATTATGTCGGCCCGGCGCCGGCCAAGCCCGGCTATCCGATCGGCTCCGCGGGGCCAACAACCTCTTACCGCATGGATCCCTTCGTGCCGCTGATGTTCCAACATGGACAGAAAGGCATGATTGGCAAAGGCAACCGCTCGGAGGAGGTGATTGCCACTATTAAGAAGTTTAAGGGAGTATATCTTGCCGCTACCGGCGGCGTGGCCGCGCTGATTGCCAAGAGCGTCAAGTCGATGGAGATCGTGGCCTATGAAGATCTCGGTCCGGAAGCAATCCGCCGGTTGGTGGTTGAGGATTTCCCCTGCATCGTGGCAAACGACTGCCACGGCGGGGATCTCTTCAAGGAGGGCATTAAGAAATACCAGCGGTAAGCCTCGGGCTATTTGGGTTTGGGGAAGCGCCCGGGGTTATGAGTAACACACATCTCTGTAAAAAATCATCTTGAAAAATTCCGCAGTGGGATTACTTCCGGCATAGACCGGGATACATCCCCATGGATTCTATGGTTATATTAAGGAAACCGAGATGAAAAAGATTTCAATCACATCTGATAATTATGAATTCCTGGAAAAAGTTAAGCAGTTGAGCGGGGAGCCGATCACCCTGTGTGATCAATGCGGCACCTGCGCGGGCAGCTGCCCGATGATCTCGGAGATGGATATCAGCCCGTCGGAAATGCTGCGCCTGGTGCAGCTCGGGCAGGAAGAGGTTCTTGACACCAAGGCAATGTGGCTCTGCGCGTCCTGCTTTACCTGCACGGTCAGGTGCCCGCGCGGGCTGGATCTCTCCAAGATCGCCGAGGCCTTACGCCAGATCACCTTGCGCAAGGCAGTTGACCAGATCGATATCAAGCTAATCTCCGAAGAAGAATTATCCCGGCTTCCGCAGATTGCGCTGGTTAGCGCCTGCCGCAAGTTTACTGGTTAGGAGAAAGCTATGGGTGCGGATAAAAGTAGCGGGAAGCTGAAAAAAATTCCTTATTACCCCGGCTGCAGCCTCAAGACCAAGTCCAAAGATTTTGAAAAATCTGCAGTGGCAGCGGCAAGAATCCTCGGCATCGAGCTAATCGAACTTCCCAAGTGGAATTGTTGTGGCACGGTCTTCTCCCTGGCGCAGGACGACCTGATGCATCATGTCGCGCCCTTGCGGAACCTGCTGCGCGTACAGGAAATGAATGAAGCCGGATTGCTTGAGGGTGAAAACCGCCTGCTTACCATCTGCCCCATGTGTTTTAATACTTTGAAAAAGGCCAACCAGCGCATGCGAGATAATCCCGCCGATCTGGAAACCATCAATACCTTTATGGACGCGGAGCAGGATTATCAAGGCGAAGTGGAGGTTATCCATCTCCTGGAACTCCTCAAGGAGAGGGGCGTTGCAGAAATCAAGGCCAAGGTCAAGATCCCACTGACGGCATTGAAGGTCGCGCCATATTACGGCTGCATGCTCTTGCGGCCGAAAGATATTGCCATTGATGATCCCGAGGATCCCACCATCCAGGAAGAACTCCTTGCCGCCATCGGCGCCCAGGTGGTGGAGAATCCCTATAAGAAAGTCTGTTGCGGCAGTTACCAGACGGTTCGCAATAAGTATACAGTTGCCGACCTGACCTATGATATTCTCACCCACGCGAAGAAGGCAGGCGCGGAGATGATTACTACCTCCTGCCCGCTCTGTGCCTTTAACCTTGATGACCGCCAGAAAGAAGTAACGGAGAAATATCCTGACTTTGAAGGGATACCGGTGTGTTGTATTTCCCAGTTGATGTTATTGGCTTTTGGGGTTAATCGCGGTGGGGATGGCTTTGAGCTTAATTACGTCGATCCCCGGCCATTGCTGAAACGCAAAAACCTATTGAGCGGTGCAGACCTTAAGACGGGAGCGAAGTGATGAACAAAGAAACTTCCATCATGGACAGGATTGCCGATGCCAACAAATCGGTAATCACCGGCATTGACGCCAAGGATATTGAGAACTGGGTTATGATCCACATCATGGGCAAGGCTTACGAGGTCCCCAGTGAATTGACGATCCTGCAGGCAATGGAATATTCCGGTTACAGGTTTATCCGTTCCTGCGGATGCCGGGCCGGTTTCTGCGGGGCGTGCGCGACTGTCTACCGCAAGGAAGGGGAGTACAAGCTCCACGGGGTCCTGGCCTGCCAGACCAAGGTCGAGGATGGCATGTTCCTGGTGCAGATCCCATTTGCCCCTGCCGAGAAGTCCTGCTACGACATTACCGTGGAGAGATACGACCCTGCGGTCCTGCTCAAGTATTACCCGGAAATCACCCGGTGCGTTTCCTGCAATACCTGCACTAAGGCTTGCCCGCAGGAGCTGCAGATCATGGACTATATCCAGTCCGCGCTCAAAGGCGATTTTGAAGGCTTAGCAGACGCTTCCTTCGACTGCATCCAATGTGGCCTCTGCGCGATCCGCTGTCCCGCAGAGATTGTCCATTACCACATGGCCCAACTCGGCCGGAGAATGTTCGGCAAGTACGGCATCCCTGAGGAATTAAATCTGAAGAAGCGGGTGGAAGAAATTGAAAACCGGGTTTATGACGAGGAATTCCAGAAGATTATGAAAATGGCCCCGGAAGACTTCAAAACCTTATACGTAGAAAAACAAAAAGAGCGGGAAGTTTATTGAATAAGGGGAGAGAACCATGGCGGAATTGAAACTGCTGGACGGCTACCCCGAATACATGCGCGAATCCATCAAACTGGTAGAGAAAACCCGGCCGCAACGGCTCGGAAAGCTCCCCTCGCAGATGACCCCGGAAGAACGGCAGGATATCTTGCAGCTTTGCCATCCGGATTATGCCCCGGGAGGCAAGCGCAAGCTCTTGCTCGGGCTTAACAAGGGGGAGCTTGTGCCGAATGACCTTGCTGATCTCCTGGAAGCTTATCCCTTGATCAAGCCGGAAGAAATCGACTTGCAGAAAATTGATTATGAGCCGGAGCTTCTCATTATCGGTGGCGGCCTCGCTGGCACCAGCGCGGCGATTATGGCGAATGATTACGGGATTCCCGCCGAAAAGATCCTGATGATCAACAAGTTACGGCACGGAGACGCCAATTCCATGATGGCCGAGGGCGGGACCCAGGCGGCGGACCGGGAGTGCGACAGCCCGGTGATCCACTATATCGATACCATGGGCGGCGGGCATTATACCAACAAGCCGGATGTGCTCCGCGCGCTGGTGGAAGACGGGCCAAAGGTAATCAAATGGCTGTGCGAGCTCGGGGTGATGTTTGACCGGGAGGAGGACGGCAGCTTCAAAGAGCTTACCGGCGGCGGCACCTCCCGGCGTCGGATGCATGCCTGCCGCGACTATACCGGTATGGAAGAGCTGCGGGTCTTGCGCGATGAATTCCGTAATCGCGGTATCCCCAGCCTGGAATACGCGCCCGCGATCGAGCTCTTCACCGAGGAGAATGCGGTAACTGGCGCGCTCCTCTGGAATATGGAAACGGATCAATATATGATCGTCAAAGCCAAGGCGATTATTCTCGCCACCGGCGGCTTTGGGCGGCTGCATATCAGGGGCTTCCCCACCACCAACCACTATGGCGCCACTGCTGATGGCATTGTTCTGGCTTACCGGGCCGGAGCCAAGCTGCGGGATATGGATACTGTCCAATACCATCCCACTGGCGCGGCCTATCCCCAGCAGATCATTGGCTTGCTGCTGACAGAAAAACTGCGCACCAGCGGCGCGCAACCTTTAAACAAAGATGGCAAAGCCTTTGTTTTTCCCTTGGAACCGAGGGACGTGGAAGCCTCCGCCTTTATCAAGGAGTGTTACATTAATGAAAAAGGTATTACCACGCCGACCGGGATGCGGGGGATCTGGCTGGATACGCCGCTCATTGATGAGATCAACGGCAAGGGCACCCTGGCGAAGTCCTTCCCCGGCATGGTGCGAATGTTTAAGCGTTTCGGCATTGATATGATCAAGGATCCGGTGTTGGTCTTCCCCACCCTGCATTACCAGAATGGCGGCGTGGAAACCGATCCTTGGGGCAAGACCAATGTATACCG